>CAURDG010000146.1:0-4589 GCA_963523555.1 uncultured Cardiobacterium sp. | reverse complement strand
ACTGGGTTTGCCAAGCGGCGTGGTTACTGGGTTTGCCAAGCGGCGTGGTTACTGGGTTTGCCAAGCGGCGTGGTTACTGGATTTGCCAAGCGGCGTGGTTACTGGGTTTGCCAAGCGGTGTCGTTACTGGGCCCGCCAAGCGGCGTAATTACTGGGTCCGTCAAGCGGCGTGGTTACTGGATTCGCCAAGCGGCGTGGTTACTGGGCCCGTCAAGCGGCGTGGTTACTGGGTCCGTCAAGCGGCGTGGTTACTGGGTTACGTTCTTGTCTGAGAAATACGGCTTATGAAAAAGCCCCGCTTGGCGGGGCTTTTGTGGGTGGCGGTTCTCAGAGCTCCCAGCGGAAGTTGAGCATGATGTTGCGCGGTTCGCCAAGGTAGTTGTTCGCACCATTCATGCGCGTCGGGTGATTCTCGAAGTAGCGCTTGTTGGTGATGTTTTCCAGGGCAAGGCCAACGTTGAACTGGTCGTTGATCTTGTACTGCACGTCCGCGTTGAAGAGGGCATAGCCTTTTTGTTCGACGCCCCACAGGCTGCTGGTGCTGCTCTGATAGTTCATGCCACCACCGATGGTCCATTTTTCCGCTGCGCCCGGCAGGCGGTAGCTGGTGTAGAGGCGCATCTGGTGTTTCGGTGTGTGTTTGCTGGCATTGCCACCCTTCAGGTCACGCGCGTTTTCGTTTTTCTGGTATTTGCTGCTGTTGTAGGTGTAGCCGGCGTTGATTTTCCAAGCGTCGGTGATGTTGCCGGTGGCTTCGGCATCCAGACCACGGCTGCGGACTTTGCCGTGTGCGGCGGCGTATTCTTGTCCGGAGGCAAGCGCCAGTTGCACGGGGCGGTTTTTTTGTTCGATTTGGTAGAGGGCGATGTTGGTGTTGAGTTTGCCGCCCAGCCATTCGCCTTTCCAGCCCACTTCGTAGCTGTTGCCGGTTACGGGACTCAGGAAGTTGCCCTTGTTGTCGCGGTAGTACTGCGGCTTGAAGATGCTGCTGTAATGGGTGTAGAGGCTGTTGTTGGCGTTTATGTCGTAGGTGATACCCAGGTAGGGGGTGACGCGGCTGCGGCTTTGTTTGTCGTTGCGGTCAGCAGTGTTGTCCGGCTGGTCGTTCCACCAGTTGTAGTCGGTAAATTCGCGTCCGCTCCAGTGGGTGTAACGTGCGCCGCCCAATATGTGCAGGTTGTCGAGCGCGTTGACGCGGCTGCCGAGGTTGAAGGCGTGGGTCTTTTGTTTGCTGCCGTAGTAGGTGCGGTCGATGTAATCACCCCAGCCCGGGTATTGGATTTCGTTACCCTGGAAGGTGTACGGATCGTAGGCGGTGTTGTTGCGGATGCGTTTCCAGCGGGTGTTGCTGGCTTCTTGTCCGAAGGTGTAGCCGGTGAATACGTCGTGCTCGCGGCCAAAGAGGCGGTATTTGCCATTGAGCGTGATTTGTGCAGCAGCCTGGCGGCCTGCGTTGTCATAGCGGTTCAGGTCGTTCAGCGGCAGGGTGGCGCCACGGATAAGGCCGCTGTAACCGGGATTTCCGTTGGCCAGTGCACCAAAGGCGCTCATGGAATCGTTACGGGTGTAGCTGACTTTGGTGTTGAGTTTCCAGTCATCATTGAAGCGGGTTTCCGTGCCGGCAAAGACGTTGGCTTTGTTGTAGTCGTCTTTATTCCATTTGAAGCCGAGGCTCTTGTCACGCGGGAAGGCAACGTTGGCTTGCGGCAGGCCGTAGGGGTCGGGGTGACCGTGGCTGTTTTGCACCATACCGCCGAGGGTAACGGTGGTCGTGGCACCCGCATCTTTTTCAGCCACGCCATAGACGAGGTAATGGCTGCCATCGACGTCATCCTTGAAGGTTTTGTCTTTGCTGACCACGCTGATGACGCGCGCACGCAAGGTTTTTTCGGCATCAAGCGCGCCACTCGCGTCAACGGTGCCATAGACTTTGCCGTAACGGTCCACGCTGATATCGCCACCGATGCGGCGTTCGGCAGTCGGTTTTTTACGCACAGCGCTGATGGTGCCGCCCGGTTCGGCGTTTGCCTGGGTGAGGCCCGTCGCACCACGCACGACTTCTATGCGCTCGTAGATGGCAAGATCACTCGGGCTTTGTGAGTTGTGGTAGGGATTGCCATAGGCGCCGTGCAGGCTGGTAGAGAGGCCGTCTTCTTCAATTTGGTCGATATTAAAGCCGCGCGTTTGGTAGCGGTAGTGGCCGCCTTCGTCGCGAACGACATTTACCCCGCCGGTTTTCAGTGCGCCTGCCATGTCGTGGATACCGCGTGCTTTCAGCTCGTCCTGATCAATCACGGTCACACTTTGCGGAACTTCACGTTGGCGCAGTTCAAGGCCGGTGGTGTTGTGCAGGGCGGAGATGCGGTAGAGGTTAATTCTGCTATCGGTGGTGGTCTTGGGAGCAGCAACATTGACGGCTGCCGGTGCCGTGTTGCCTTGTTGCGCGGCAGCGCAGGAGCAGGCGAGTAACAGGGCAGTGGCCAGGGTGGTACGCGGGAAGGTGCGATGGTTCATGGCAATTCCTTGTGTTTACGAATGGATAAGGGGTTAACCCGCCGTCATGATAACGGCTTTCCGTCAGGCTTGGAAAGGGTTTAGTCTCATTTCTACCACAGTTTTTCCGTCATCCTTTGTTATACACTGCGCCATCTTCCCGTCATCTTGCAGGAATTTTTATGAAGCCAACCCAGCCTTATCCCGCTGCCTCCGCCCGCGCCCACTGGCAAAAATTGGTGCAAACCGTGCCGCTTGTACATTGTCTGACTAATGATGTTGCCAAAAATTTCACCGCGAACGTCCTCCTCGCAGTAGGGGCGTCTCCCGCGATGATTGAAGCGGAAGAAGAATGCGGCGAATTTACCGCTGCCGCCTCAGCGCTGCTCATCAATATCGGTACCCTGCACAATGGCCACCTGCCGGGGATGCGCCGTGCCGTGCGCTCGGCGGCCAAAAACGGTAAACCGTGGGTGCTGGATCCTGTCGCCGTTGGCGACCTGCTCGCTTTCCGCAGCAACTTCGCGCGTGAACTGCTCGCCTTCCATCCGGCGGTGATTCGCGGTAATGCCGCAGAAATCCTGTGGCTGAACGGACGCTCGGCGCAACTGCGCGGTGCCGATAGCCTGTCAACGGCAGATGAAGCAGCGGATGCGGCGATAGATCTGGCACAAAAACAACAATGTGTCGTGCTGGTCAGTGGTGAACGAGACTACATTACTGACGGCGAAATACTATGGTGCAACGACGGCGGCGATCCGCGCCAAACGCGGGTAACGGCTTGCGGCTGTGCGCTTTCAGCACTGGTTACCGCATTCTGCGCCATTGCCCCGCCGCTGGATGCCGCCGCAAGTGCCAGTTGGCTGATGAAGCAGGCGGGTAGCTATGCCGCACAGGAGGCTGTTGGTATGGGCGCTTTTGCCGTCGCCCTGCTTGATGCCCTCAGCCATGATGCCCCTTACTTGCAGGAGCGGGTATGAACACCATCAACCTGCATCTCTATTTGGTGCTGGACGCTGCCACCTGCGGCGAACGGCTGCTGGAAGTTGCTGATGCCGCCCTGCAAGGTGGTATCAGCGTATTACAACTGCGCGGCCATAAAACCGCCTGGAACAAACGCGACTGGTACGACACCGCCCTGGCATTACAACCGCGCTGTGCCGCGCATGGTGTGCCGTTCATCATCAACGATCAGGTGGACATTGCCCTTGCCGTCGGCGCAGACGGCGTACATATCGGGCAAAGCGACCTGCCGCCGGCGGTGGTGCGTCGCCTGATTGGTCCGGAGAAAATCTTGGGACTATCCACACACAGCGTGGCGCAAGTACAGGCCGTTGATACAGATATTGTTGATTACATCGGTATCGGTCCTGTCTTCCCCACCCGCTCAAAGGCTGATGCCGACCCTGCTATCGGCCTGGATGGTCTCACCGCGATAGTCGCGGCAAAACCCCTGCCAGGTGTGGCTATCGGCGGCATCAATGCGGATAACGTTGCCCGTGTGCGAGCGGTCAATCCGGACGGGATTGCCGTCATCGGTGCCATTTGCGGCGCAGCGGACATACTTGGCGCAACACAGGCCCTGCGATAACCGCAGAAAAACGTCTGTCGCATAGCAATCATTCCATACGGATAAAAGCGCAAAAACCGTCCACCGTTCTGCCTTATTCTCAGCGTATGAGAACACACGACGAATCCCGCTTCTGCCGTGCCCTACGCTATCTGCACAGCCACTATGATTGCGATATTGACCTCAACTGTCTTGCTGCCGAAATTGATGGTGGTGACTACGCCGTACTGCATTATCACGGCACCTATGCCGACCTCGATAGCGCCGGCGACTGGCTGCTGCATCAGCACATTCGCCGGTGCGCGCGCCGAACAACTTTCCGGCGCAGTCAAGGACAGCCCGATGACCGATAAAAAAACTGAATACAGCAGCATGGTTGGCGCGACCTACAACTTCTAACACTTCCCCGCTTCTAAACCACCGCGAGGGAACCGCTGCAAACAATGCCAAGCGGGATAAGCACGCGGTTTTTTAGGCGTAATGGACAAAACGGGTGCTAAAAAACGCCGCAGCCCTTACGCTGTAA
>CAURDG010000145.1:0-4605 GCA_963523555.1 uncultured Cardiobacterium sp. | reverse complement strand
ATTCTCAATTGGCGCAATCAGGTAGGTGTCGCGCCAGATTTTTTCGCGAGCCGCCCAGCAGATGAGCCACAGTGCGATAAAAAACGGCCAGGGTGCGCGGATAACCGCCAGCCACACGGTGAGGGCAATCGCCCACACCCAGGGGCGGTTGGCATAGAAACGCGGAATGATGATGCAGACCGCGAGGAAAAACATGACCACGATGATGTCCATAGAAACTCCTTCGGAAAAAACGCGCGCAAGCATAGCATGCGGCGCCCCAGCGGGCGACTACTTCAGCGTGGCGCGCGAAAACGCCACTGCGTCCAGGCAAAGAACGCGCTGCCGACAAGTGCCAGCACCGCCCCGCTTAAACCAATGAAGGCAAGGTCGCCGTGCTGCATCACCAGTCGCCCGATGAGTGCACCGCCGCCGATACCGATGTTGTAAATGCCGGAGAAGATGGCAGTGGCGACATCGGTTGCGTCCGGCGCAAGATGCAGCACGCGCACCATCAGCGCGAGGCTGAGGGCGGCGATGCCGATACCCCAGCAGAAGACCAGCGCAAACAACGCCAGCGGCGACGCCCCCAGCGGGCGCAATAACAGCAGGGAAGCGCAGAGCAGCATGACGGCACAGGTGAGGAAGCGCGTCGGCATGCGCGCGTGCAGGCGGGCGAAGAGTACGCTCGCCACCATGCCGGAGAGGCCAAAGACAAGAAGCAGTGCCGTTGTCGCCCCTTCGCCGAGATGGCTGAATTGGCGGGCAAACGGCTCGATGTAGCTGTAAGCGGTGAAATGCGCGGCGATGATGAGGGCGGTGAAGGCGTAGAGGCCAAGCAGCAACGGGCGGCGCGCTAGCAGAGGCAGGCTGGTGACGGAACCTGCGTTGCGGCTGGGCAGGCGCGGCAGTAGCAGAAAAACGGCGAGCATCACGATGGCAGCAGCGGCGGCAATTAAGGCAAAGGTGGTGCGCCAGCCGAGCACTTGCCCGATGAGGCGGCCAAGCGGCAGACCCAGCACCGTCGCCAGTGCCGTACCCATCGATAGCCAACCGATGGCCTGTTGCTGTTTGCCCGGCGGCGCGAGGCGCACCGTCAGCGCGGTGGTAATGGCCCAAAACACCGCATGCGCCAGTGCCACGCCGATGCGCGAGACAAGCAGGACACCGAAATTCCACGCCAGCGCGCTGACTGCGTGGCTGGCGATAAAAAGAGCGAAGAGGGCGAGCAGCAGGCCGCGCCGTTCCTGCCGCGCCAGCAGCAGCATACAGGGTAGAGAAGCAAGCGACACGACCCAGGCATACACCGTCAGCATCACCCCGGTCTGCGCCGCGCTCATGCCGAAGCCGGCTCCGATGTCGGAGAGCAGCGCGATGGGGATAAATTCGGTGGTGTTGAATACGAAGGCGGCGATAGCCAGGATTAGCACACGCGACCAGGCGAGGTGCTGGGCAGCTTGATGCAGGGGCATAGGATTATCCGGTAAAAAGTGGCGTATTTTTCCTGGAGAAGATTTGATGTATGGCAATCAAGCACGTCAACAACGCGGGTATTCCAGACAGTGCCGGTAGTAATGCCAGTTAAAAGCGGGGCCAGGATCGGTTTTGCGGCTTGGCGCGATGTCGCTGTGGCCGGTGATACGCGTCGCGGTGATGCGCGGATGGCGCGTCATAATGGCGCGGCTGAGGGCGGCAAGCGCCTGGTATTGGCGTTGGGTGTAGGGATGATGATTGCTGCCGTTCAGTTCGATACCGATGCTGTAATCGTTGCAGTTGGCGCGGTCACGGTAGCTGGATTCGCCGGCATGCCAAGCGCGGGCGGTAGTGGGGACGTATTGCTGGATATGGCCGTCGCGCAGGATGAGGAAGTGCGCGGCGACGCGCAGGTCGGCGATGCTGTCAAGGTAGGGGTGTTCGTGGCGTCTCGCGGGCAGGCTGCCGCAGAAAAGGTCGCTAATGTAGCGGTCGCCGTATTCCTCAGGCGGCAGGCTGATGTTGTGGATGACGAGGAGGCTGATGTCGTCCGCATCAGGGCGTTCGTTGTGGTGCGGGCTGGGGTAGCGGTTGGCAGAGTCCAGCCAGCCGTCGGCGTCGATGTGCATTCAGGGTTTCGCGGCAGGTGGCGGAGGGTTATCCGCTTCGCGTGCGGCGAGCAGGCGTTTACCGATGTAGAGGCCCGCTTCGAAGAGGAGCAGCATTGGCACGGCGAGCAGGGTTTGCGAGATGGCGTCCGGCGGGGTGAGCAGCATGCCGATGGTGAAGGCGGCGAGGATGACGTAGGCACGTTTTTTCGCGAGTGTCTCGGGCCGGACGATGCCGAGCATGAGGCAGATGACGGTCGCCACCGGCACTTCGAAGGCGGCGCCGAAGGCGATGAACATGGTCAGGCTGAGTGACATGTACTGGGTGATGTCCGGTTTGTATTCGACGCCTTTGAGTTCGATGCCGGCAAGGAAGCTGAAGAGGATGGGCAGGATGATGAAGTAGGCAAACAGTACGCCGGTGTAGAAGAGGATGGTGGAGGAGATGAGGATGGGGCGGACGAGGCGTTTTTCGTGGCGGTACATGCCCGGCGCGACGAAAGCCCAGATTTGGTAGAGGATCCACGGGATGGTCAGCAGGCAGGCGAGAAAGAGGCAGACTTTCACCGGCGTGAGGAAGATGTCGATGCCGTCGTAGGCGAGCATGCTCTGCCCCGGCAGGAGGCTGCTGAGCACAGGCAGGGCGAAGGTTTCGTAAACGCGGTTGCGGAAGGGCAGGAGCAGGACGAAAACACCGGCGACGGCGTAGATGATGCGCAGTAGGCGGGTACGCAGTTCGATGAGGTGCTCGACGATGGGCATTTCTTTGTCGTCGCTTTGCGGTGGGGTGTCGTGGTCGGTCATGGGGGGTTCTGTTGTGGGTGGAATGGTGGATATGGTTAAACATCTAAAAATTCGTAACGGTGTTGCGTCGCCTTGCCATACTTGCCTGTACTGTCTGCGGCGACGCGCCTTGTTACGCTTTTTTATCTATTCAACTATATGTACGTGGTTGTTCTGCCTGGCCGCTGTTGTGGTTGTCGCCTGTTTTTGCTGCCCTCTCCTCTATACGTCCCGCAGCAGGAAAGAATCTTCTTGGAATCAGCCGGTCATTTTTTCCTCCGCTTGCGCGGGGAGGTATCGCGAAGGACGAAGGGAGCAAAAATGTCTATTCGCTCCTGTTTTCAGGGTTCGTCCCACGGGCGAGTGCTGTGGTGCGCTACGGTGTGGCGGTTTTTCCGTTTGCGCGCATGGCAGAAACCGCGTGGTTATCCCGCTTGGCGCGGTTCAGGGTTTGGGCGGGTGTTCTGCCGGCGGGCTGTTTTGGACGCCAGCGGTATCGGCGGCGGGCGGGGTTTGTTCTGCGCCGGCGGTGGGCGGTTCGATACCGGTTTCGGCTTCGGCACTGGCGTCTTCCGGGGTGTAGCCGTCGTAGGCGTGTTCGAGGTCTTCTTTGATGCTTGTGCCGAGGTCGCGCGCTTCTTTGTCGAGGTTCATCACGCCGTCGTTAAGTTTTTTGATGTGTTCGCGCATGTCGGCTTCGTGCAGGATTTTGCGCATGTCATCGAGGTCGAGTTCGCGCTCGATGTCGGCACGCACGTCGCTGAAGCCACGGCGGATTTTGCGGATGAAGATGAGCGCGCTGCGCACGACTTCCGGCAGGCGTTCGGGGCCGATGACGACGATGCCGATAACGCCGATGACGACGAGTTCCCAGAATCCGATGTCAAACACAGGGCCGCCTTAGTGGGTTTTTTCTTCGTCGCGGCGCGCTTCGCCTTCGATGATGCGGTTATCGGTGGCGGTTTTTTCTGCCTGGTGTTCGAGTTTGTCGGCGGGTTTTTCGTCTTCTTTCATGGCGTTTTTGAAGCCTTTGATGGCCTGGCCGAGGTCAGCGCCGACACCACCAAGTTTTTTGGTACCGAAGATGGCGATGACGATGATGAGGACGATGAGTAGTTGGATCGGGCTGATTCCCATTGGGTGCTCCTGGTTTGGGGTCTGGGGATATGGTCAGCCCCTCACCCGCAAGCGGGCAAGGGGCTTTGTTTGCCGTTTAGCTGTGGGCGGCCTGCACGGCGGTAATGGCGATGGTATAGACGATGTCATCCACCAGCGCGCCGCGTGAGAGGTCGTTCACGGGTTTGCGCATGCCTTGCAGGACGGGGCCCATGGAGATGGCGTTTGCCGAACGCTGCACGGCTTTGTAGGTGGTATTGCCGGTGTTGAGGTCGGGGAAGATGAAGACGCTCGCTTGTCCGGCGACAGGGCTGTTCGGCGCTTTTTGTTTGCCGACGGACTCGACGGCGGCGGCGTCGTATTGCAGCGGACCGTCCACCAGGATGTCCGGACGCAGTTCGCGCACTTTGGCGGTCGCTTCTTTGACTTTTTCGACGTCTGCGCCGCTGCCGGAGGTGCCGGTTGAGTAGGAGATCATCGCTACGCGCGGCTCGATGCCGAAGGCTTTGGCGCTGTCGTTCGACTGGATGGCGATTTGTGCGAGATCATCGGCGCTGGGGTTGGGCACGATGGCGCAGTCGCCATAGACGAGGACTTGGTCCGGCAGGCACATGAAGAAGACGGAGGAGACCATGCTTGCGCCCGG
>CAURDG010000144.1:0-4608 GCA_963523555.1 uncultured Cardiobacterium sp. | reverse complement strand
GGCCCGCCAAGCGGCGTAAATGCTGGGCCCGTCAAGCGGCGTAAACACTGGGCCCACCAAGCGGCGTAATTACTGGGCCCGTCAAGCGGCGTAATTACTGGCCGCCGACGGCTACCTACAAAAAAACCACCGCAAGCGGTGGTTTTTTGTCGTGTGTAGCTCAATCCTCGTCGCTCATTTGCACGGAGGAGAAGATGTTGTAACCGCCGTCCACATAGGTGATTTCGCCAGTGATACCGGAGGCGAGGTCGGAGCAGAGGAAGGCGGCGGTGTTGCCGACTTCTTCGATGGTGACGCAGCGTTTCAGCGGTGCGGTTTTTTCAAAGCCTTTCAGCATTTTGCGGAAGTCTTTGATACCGGAGGCGGCAAGTGTGCGGATGGGGCCGGCGCTGATGCCGTTAACGCGGATGCCGTCTTGTCCCAAATCGGCGGCGAGGTAGCGAATGGCCGCTTCCAGCGAAGCTTTGGCAAGCCCCATGGTGTTGTAGTTGGGGATGGCTTTGACGGCGCCGAGGTAGGTGAGCGCGAGGGCTGCGGCATTGCGTCCTTTCATCAGCGGGGCGGCACCGCGCATCAGGGCGGCGAAGCTGTAGGCGCTGATGTCATGCGCAAGAGCGAAGTTTTCGCGGGTGCAGCCGTCCAGGAAGCGGCCTTCGATGGCGTCTCTAGGGGCGAAGGCGATGGCGTGGATAAGGCCGTCCAGTCCGCCCCAGGTTTCAGCGAGGGTGGTGAAAACGGCGTCGATTTCCGCATCATTCGCCACATCGCAGGGCAGGAAGATGCTGCTGCCGAATTCGGCCCCCATTTTTTCGACGCGCGGTTTTAATTTGTCGTTCTGGTAGGTGAAGGCGAGTTCGGCGCCTTCGCGGTGCATGGCCTGGGCGATGCCGTAGGCGATGGAGAGGTTGCTGGCGAGTCCCGTGATCAGGATTTTTTTGCCGTTCATGAAGCCCATAGTGTGTTCCTTGGGTTAGAGGTTATCGAAGAATTTTTTGACTTTGTCGAGGAAGGATTTTTCTTGCGGCGCGTGGGTATTGCCGCCCTCGTTCAGGGTGCTGCCGAATTCGGCGAGTAGATCTTTTTGTTTTTTGGAGAGGTTGACCGGGGTTTCAAGGTTGACGGTGCAGTAGAGGTCGCCCGCCGCGCGGCTGCGCACGGATTTGACGCCTTTGCCTTTCAGGCGGAAGCGTTTGCCGGTCTGGGTTTCGGGCGGCACGTTAAGGACGACCCTGCCGCCGAGGGTCGGCACTTCAAGGTCGCCGCCAAGCGCAGCGGTGACGAAGCTGATCGGCATTTCGCAGTGCAGGTCGTCGCCGGTGCGGGTGAAGATGGGGTGTTTGCGCACACGGATGTCAACGTAGAGGTCGCCCGCCGCCGCGCCGCGTTCGCCCGCTTCACCTTCGCCGGCGAGGCGGATGCGGTCGCCGGTATCGACGCCGGCCGGGATGTTGACGTTGAGGGTTTTTTGCTGTTTGACGCGACCGTCGCCGTGGCAGTCCGTGCAGGGGTTTTCGATGATCTGCCCTTTGCCGCCGCATTGCGGGCAGGGCTGGGCGATGGAGAAGAAGCCTTGCTGGATGCGGATTTGGCCGGATCCGTTGCAGCTGGGGCAGGCGCGTTTGACAGATTTGGCGGTAGCACCGCTGCCGTCGCAGCTTTTGCAGCGGATGTAGGTGGGGATGCGGATGCGTTTTTCGATGCCGTTGACGGCTTCTTCGAGGGAGAGGTCGAGTTCGTAGGCCAGATCGTGGCCGCGTGTTTCGGGACGTGCCTGTCGCTGGCGGCCACCGCCGAAGATGTCGCCAAAGATATCGCCGAAGACGTCGGCATTAAAGCCGCCGAAGCCGCCCCCGCCGAAACCACCGCCTGCGCCATTGCCGCTTGCGGCTTCAAAACCGTAGCGGTCGTAGGTGGCGCGTTTTTGTTCGTCCGAGAGGATGTCGTAGGCCGCTTTCATTTCTTTGAATTTGCGCTCGGCTTCTTCGCGGTTGTCGGGGTTGCGGTCAGGGTGCAACTCCATGGTGAGCTTGCGGTAGGCGCGTTTGAGTTCTTCTTGGGTTGCGTTTTTGTTGACGCCGAGGATTTTGTAGAGGTCTTTGTCTGCCATGAAGGTTGCTTTGTGATGTGGATAGGGCGGGTTCCTGATGCCGCCTGCGCGGTGGTATCAGGAACCCGTCCTGGGGACGGGTTTTCGTTTGTTTATTTGATGCGCTGCGCGGGGCTGTAAACGGTGTCCGGCGCGCTGACGCCATGCAGGCCGTGCTCATGGTCAAGCGGGATGAAGGTTTCCATGCCGTCGCCACAGCCGCCGCTGCTTACGTTCAGTTGCAGGTATTTTTCTTCGGGCTTGATGCTTGCCAGTGTGCTTTGCAGGTCTTGGCTGTATTTGTCCGCATCTGCCGGGTTGTCTTGTTTGATGGTTTCGATGCTTGTTTTGATGTCTGCCAGCAGTGCCTTGCCCTCAATCCACTCGTATTCGCGGACGTAGCTGTTGTTTTTGGCGTCGCATCTGTCTTTATCGCGGGCATCGGTCATTTCAAAGCCACGTTTGCCAATGGTGAAGGTTTCGCCTGCGGCGTTTTTCCAAACGCCATAGCTGTCGCTGTTAGGGTTGTCGCCCTGTGCCGCATGGCTGCTGCTGGCGATGGCAAGAAGGGTGAGCAGGATGGTTTTGTGTGATTTCATGGGTTTTCCTTGATTGTGGTGCGGTTTGGCATGGCTGCGTTGAATGAATACCCCTCCCGCGAAGGGAGGGGGTATGGCGCTTTTTGCTTATTTGTCGTCTTTGACTTCCTGGAAGTCGGCGTCAACGACGTTATCATCTTTCGGTGCGCTGTTGCTGCTGCCCGCGCTGCTGCCGCCTGGGGCCTGGTCGCCGCTCATTTTGTTGTAGGCTTTTTGCAGGACGGGTTCGGCGGCTTTGGTCAGCGCTTCGGTCTTGCTGTTGATGTCATCGACGCTGCCTTTGTCCATCACTTCTTTCAGCGCCTTGATGGCATCTTCCACTGCGCTCTTTTCGGATGCGGAGACTTCGTCGCCAAGATCGCTCATGCTTTTTTCGATGGTGTGAATCATTGATTCGGCATTGTTCTTCGCGCTCACTTTTTCCTGGAAGGCTTTGTCTTCTTCAGCGTGCGCTTCGGCGTCTTTAATCATCCGCTCGACTTCGTCATCGGAAAGGCCGGAGTTGCCCTTGATGATGATGGACTGTTCTTTGCCGGTCTTTTTGTCTTTGGCGGTGACGTTGAGGATACCGTTGGCGTCGATGTCGAAGCTGACTTCGATTTGCGGCATACCGCGCGGTGCGGGTTCGATGCCGGAGAGGTCGAAGCGGCCCAGCGATTTGTTGCCGCTGGCCTGCTGACGTTCGCCTTGCAGGACGTGGATAGTCACTGCGGACTGGTTGTCTTCGGCGGTCGAGAACACTTGCGATTCTTTGGTCGGGATGGTGGTGTTTTTCTCGATCAGCTTAGTCATCACGCCGCCCATGGTTTCGATACCGAGCGACAGCGGGGTAACGTCGAGCAGCAGCACGTCTTTGACGTCGCCGCCGATGACGCCGCCCTGGATGGCAGCACCGAGGGCGACCGCTTCGTCCGGGTTCACGTCTTTGCGCGGCTCTTTGCCGAAGAAGTTTTTCACGGTTTCCTGCACTTTCGGCATCCGGGTCTGGCCGCCGACAAGGATAACGTCGTGGATGTCTTTGGCGGAGAGGCCAGCGTCTTTCAGCGCCTGACGGCAGGGTTCCAGCGTTTTCTCAATCAGCTCGCCGACCAGCGATTCCAGTTTGGCGCGGGTCATCTTGATGTTGAGGTGTTTCGGGCCGGAAGCGTCAGCGGTGATATAGGGCAGGTTAATTTCCGTCTGCTCACTCGATGACAGCTCGATTTTTGCTTTTTCCGCTGCTTCTTTCAGACGTTGCAGGGCAAGCGAGTCTTTCGAGAGGTCGATGCCGCTGTCTTTTTTGAACTCGGCAACGAGGTAATCAATGATGCGGGCGTCGAAGTCTTCACCGCCGAGGAAGGTATCCCCGTTGGTGGACAGCACTTCAAACTGCTGCTCGCCATCGAGATCCACCGTTTCGATGATGGAAATATCGAAAGTACCGCCGCCCAGGTCATAAACCGCAATTTTCGCGTCACGCGCGCCACGGTCCATGCCGTAAGCGAGCGCTGCGGCGGTCGGTTCGTTGATGATGCGCTGCACGTTCAAGCCTGCGATGCGGCCGGCGTCTTTGGTCGCCTTGCGCTGGTCGTCATTGAAATAAGCGGGCACGGTGATGACGGCATCGGTGATTTTCTCGCCGAGGAAATCTTCCACCGTTTTCTTCATCTTCATCAGCACGCGCGCAGAGACTTCCGGCGGTGCCATTTTCTTGTTCACCGCTTCGACCCAGGCGTCGCCGTTGTCGGCCTTGACGATTTTATAGGGGACGAGGTTGATGTCTTTCTGCACCTCTTTTTCGTCGAAACGGCGGCCAATCAAGCGCTTGATGGCGTACAGGGTGTTTTTCGGGTTGGTCACCGCCTGACGTTTCGCCGGCTGGCCGACCAGCACTTCGCCGTCGTCGGTGAAGGCAACGATAGACGGCGTGGTGCGCGCGCCTTC
>CAURDG010000143.1:0-4626 GCA_963523555.1 uncultured Cardiobacterium sp. | reverse complement strand
AGGACGGACAGCATCCATTGCGGTTTGAAGGTTTTCCGTTGCATAGGTACTCCATAGAGGGTTGGTTAGGGAAGAACTATTAACTTACGTTAAGGTGGACAATAATACATGATTGATAACTGATTGCAAGCCTTTTGCAGGGATACCACAAGCGCGTTGTATGGATACGACTTTTCAGCGATGGCACAGTTTGGCAATGCCTGCAACGGCGAGATACGCAGCAAGGCCGACCACGCTGCCGACGGCGATGGATAGCGCGGCTTCCGTGCACCAGGCAGCAAAGCCGCCCATGTTATACGTCCAGCGTTCGGCGAGGTGGTGCAGTGGTGCGATGTTTTCGACCCAGAGGTGGCCGCCGACGATAAACATGGCTGCCGTCCCAACCACGGACAGGGCTTTGAGCAGTCTGGGCGCGAACCACAGCAGGGTTTGTCCCGCTGTTTGCAGGATGCGGTTGGTGGTTCTGCTCCAGTACAGGCCGAGATCGTCGATTTTTACGATGATGGCGACGACGCCATAGACAGCGGCGGTGAGCACAAGGGCGACTATGCTGAGGCCGAGGATTTGTGTGACGAGCGGTTTACCGACGAAGCTCGCCAGTGCGATGACGATGATTTCGATAGAGAGGATGAAGTCGGTGCGGATGGCGCTACGGATTTTGTCTTGTTCCTGCTGTTCGGGTGTCTGCGCATCGTCTGTCTGTGTCGGCGTTGCCTCTTCATGGTGATGCAGCAGGCGGTGCAGGATTTTTTCCACGCCTTCGTAGCAGAGGTAGGCGCCGCCGATCATGAGAATAAGCGGCACGACAGCGGGCAGGAAGGCGCTGAGCAGGAATGCGATGGGGACGATGATGGCTTTGTTGAGCAGCGAACCTTTGCTGACGGCCCAGATGATGGGCAGCTCGCGGCTGGCGCGGATGCCTGTGAGCTGGTTGGCATTCAATGCCAGGTCGTCGCCGAGGACACCGGCGGTTTTTTTGGTGGCGACTTTGGTCATCGCCGCCACGTCGTCCAGGATGCTAGCAACGTCGTCCAGCAGGGCAAAGAAACCGCCAGCCATCAGGCGTTCCCACGCAGCTTGGGCAGCCGCAGCACGGGTTTATTGTGCATTTTCGATCTCGGTAACGTTGGAGACGAATGTCGGCAGTTGCCATGCCCCGCCGCCAAAGCCGCGACAGAGGCCGCTATCAAGGGCGCTGCTGAGTTCGTATTTTTCGCCAGTCCAGATGTATTCGCTGCCGGACCAGCAATCACCAAGACCACGTCCTTTCATTTGGCCACTGATGGTTTTGCCGTCGAAGTCGTTCATGGGTTCTTCGTCGCTGCCAAGCCGCTGTTGCAGGTTTTGCAGTTTGTTATCGAAGAGGCCGTAGTTATGGGTTGTGTTGTAAGGGCCGCGCCAGCAGAGTTTGTCCACCAGTTTGTGCCGGGCATCCAGGTCGTAAACCGCCAGTGATTTTTCTTCGGCGCTGTAGAATTCTTGATCGGCGCTGCTGTCGCTGGTGAGGCATTCTGCTTTCGGATCCAGCAGTTTGTTGAGGCGGGCGTAATCGGCGGCATCGGGCGCAATAAGTGTCGGTTTGCCGGGCTGGATGTTTACGGCTTTGAGCTCCGGCTTGGCTGCTGCCGTGACGGTGACGGTTTTTTTGCCGCGTTGTTTCAGGGTAACGGCGCTCGGGGTCTGCAAGCGTCCTTGTGCTTCGTCCCATTTGAGGAAGACAGCTGACGCCCCCGCCGCTGACAGTTGCCATTGTGTTTTCCCGCCGCTGAATTGGATATCAGCACGCGGTGCTTGCAGAGCGGCTAATAGCGCTTCGATTTGGGCGGCATTCAGTTCGGCTTCTCCGTTATTTTTGTCCGGGCGCAGTTCGCCGAGGTTTTTGCCGTCGAGGGTGAAGGTGATGTGGTCGGGTAATGGTGATTCATCAGCGGTAAGCAGGCTGATTTTGCCGCTGATGGGCGTATCGGCACCGGCGGCGCGGGTGAGGAGGACGGAAACTGGCGCTTTTTCGCCATCGTCTGTTTGGTAACCGGCGACGCGGCAGGTGTGGGTGTTGTCGCAGTTTATTTGCCAGTCGTCGTGGGTGAAGCTGACGGCAGCCGTGGCAGTGGTGCCGAGCAAGGCTAGCAGGAGGAGGGGTTTATTCATGTATGTCTCTCTTGGCTGAAAAGGAGGCGGTTAGCAGGCGTCTGCAACCGGGGCATAGGGATCGGCGTAGCCGAGGCGGGCGAGGATGTCGCGTTCGGCGTTTTCCATTTTTTCGGCGTCACTGTCTTCGATGTGGTCGTAGCCAAGAAGATGTAGGAAGCCGTGGATGGTGATGTGCGCCCAGTGTGCTTCAGCACTTTTTTTCTGTTCTTTGGCTTCGCGGTTGACCACGGCGGCGGCAATCACGACGTCGCCGAGGAGGCGCGGTTCTTCCGGCAGGTCCCAGTCGCAGGGAAAGGAGAGAACGTTGGTCGGCGCGTCTTTGCCCCGGTATTCGCGGTTGAGTTCCTGCATTTCGTCGTTATCCACGAGGCGCACGGTGAGTTCCAGCGCCTCGCTCAGGGCGAGGGCTTCGTAGGCGGTGTCCAGCCAGCGTTGCAGGCGTTTTTCGCTGGGGAAGCGTTCGTCGTTACCGAGTTCTTCGGTCTGGTAGTCAATGGTGAGTGTCATGGTGTGTTGTTTTCCGGTTGGTCTGCGGCAGCGTAGGCTTCGACGATGCGCTGCACCAATGGGTGCCGCACCACGTCTTGCGCTACAAAGCGGGTGAAGGAGATACCTTCGACGTTTTCCAGGATGCGTGCGGCGTGTTTGAGGCCGCTGGTCGTGCCCCTGGGCAGGTCGATTTGCGTGGTATCGCCGGTGATAACGGCTGTCGAGCCGAAACCGAGGCGGGTCAGGAACATTTTCATTTGTTCGACGGTGGTGTTCTGCGCTTCGTCGAGGATGATGAAGGCGTCGTTCAGGGTGCGACCGCGCATGAAGGCGAGCGGGGCAATTTCGATGACGCCGCGCTCCATCAGTTTGGCGACGCGCTCGCCGCCGAGCATGTCGTTCAGTGCGTCGTAGAGCGGACGCAGATAGGGATCCACTTTCTGTGTCATGTCGCCCGGCAGGAAGCCGAGACGTTCGCCTGCTTCCACAGCGGGGCGGACAAGCACGAGTTTGCGCACTTTGTCTTCGGCGAGGTACGACACGGCAGCAGCGACGGCGAGATAGGTTTTGCCCGTGCCCGCCGGGCCGATGCCGAAGTTCACGGCATGCTCGAAGATGCGGCGCAGGTAGCGGCGCTGGTTACTGCCGCGCCCGTTAATGGTGCCACGCCGGGTTTCAATGCGGATATCCTGGCCTTCGCCACGCGCGGCGATTTCGCCGGACAGCGTCGCACCGGCATCGCGCAGGGCGAGGTGCACGTCATCCAGGTTGAGCACACCACCGCCGGTCTGGCCATAAAGGTGTTCGATGACGAACCGCGCCTGGGCGCAGCGGCCTTCGTCGCCGATGATTTGGAAAAGATGGCCGCGACTTTCAATCTGCACGTGCAGTTGTTCCTCGATCAGGCGCAGGTGGGCGTTCAACTGCCCGACCAGTTCGCCGAGGCGGCTATGGTCTTGCGGGCTGAGTTGGAAAGCGAGAGTGTAATGATCAGACATAATCAGGCGGTATAACGGCGCGGTGCGGGCTGGGCTTCGGCTTCCAGCAGGCGGCCACGCAGGGAATTCTTATAAGCAGCGGTGATATGGACTTTGGCGAAGCGGCCGATCAGGCTCACCGGTGCCTGGAAGTTGACGACGCGGTTGTTCTCGGTGCGGCCGCAGACTTCGTTCTTGTTCTTTTTCGAAATGCCGTCCACCAGCACCCATTGCTCGCTGCCGACCATATCAGCGGAAATCTGCGCTGCCATCTGCAAAATGCGCGCCTGCAAGCGGGCAAGACGGGCTTTCTTCACGTCCATCGGGATGCGGTCGGGCATGGCGGCGGCGGGTGTGCCGGGGCGTGGGCTGTAAATAAAGCTGAACGAGGTGTCGTAGAATACATCCTCAATCAGCTGCATCGTCGCCTCAAAATCCTCGTCTTCCTCGCCGGGGAAACCGACGATGAAATCCGAAGAAAAACTGATATTTGGGCGGATTTCCCGCAGCCGTGCCAGCTTCTCCTTATATTCCGCTGCCTTATGGCCGCGCTTCATCAAAGTCAGTATCTTGTCCGAACCGCTTTGCACCGGCAGATGCAAATGGCTGACGAGCTGCGGCACACGGCGGTACACCTCAATCAAATTGTCCGTAAATTCCACCGGATGCGACGTGGTGAAGCGGACGCGGTCAATACCGTCAATCGCGGCGACATACTCAATCAACAGCGCCAAATCTGCAGTATCGCCGTCGAACATCGCGCCGCGATAGGCGTTCACATTCTGGCCGAGCAGATTGATTTCGCGCACCCCCTGGGCGGCGAGCGCGGCACATTCGGCAATCACATCATCAAACGGGCGGCTCACCTCCTCGCCGCGCGTATAAGGCACAACGCAGAACGTGCAATACTTCGAGCAGCCTTCCATCACCGAGACAAACGCCGTCGGCCCTTCCGCGCGCGGCTCCGGCAGATGGTCAAACTTCTCGATTTCCGGAAACGACACATCAA
>CAURDG010000142.1:0-4695 GCA_963523555.1 uncultured Cardiobacterium sp. | reverse complement strand
TGCCGGTAGTGCCGCCGGTGATGAGGATTTTTTGTTTGTCGAGGTTCATGGTTTTTTCCAATGGTTGAGGATATGGGTGAGCAAGCTGTCGGCAAGCGCGGTTTTTGCCTGGCGCGGCAAGGTGGTTTCGCCGTCGGCGGCGATGAGGGTGGCAGCGTTATCGTCCGCGCCGAAGACGTCCCGACTGACGTCGTTGGCGATGATGAGGTCGAGATTTTTGCGCGCGCGTTTGTCGCGGGCGTAGGCGAGGACGTTGTCGGTTTCGGCGGCGAATCCCACGGTGTAGGGGCGGTGCTCACGCAGCGCCGCGATGGTGGCGACGATGTCGGGGTTCTGCACGAGTTGCAGGGTGAGTCCGGCGTCGCCCTGTTTTTTTTGTTTGTGCGCGGCGGGGTGGGCGACGCGGTAATCGGCAACGGCGGCAGCGGCGATGAAGATGTCGCCGGGTTGCGCGAGGGCAGCGGCAAGCAGGTCTGCGGCGCTTTCGATATTGATGCGGGTCACGCCTGGCGGGGTTGGCAATGCGGTCGGGCCGCTGATGAGGGTGACGGCGGCGCCACGGCGCGCGGCGGCGGCAGCCAGCGCGTAGCCCATTTTGCCGCTGCTGTGGTTGGAGAGGTAGCGCACCGGGTCAATGGCTTCGCGCGTCGGTCCGGCGGTGACGGTGAGGTGGATGCCCTGCCAGTCCCGCCTGGGAGTGAGCCAGTCCCGCAGGGTTTCGGGTTCGGGCAGGCGGCCCGCGCCGATGTCGCCGCAGGCTTGTGCGCCGCTGTCGCTGGGGATGACGGTGTGGTTGGGTCGTGCGGCGAGGGTGGCGAGGTTCGCCTGCACGGCGGGGTGGGCGAGCATGTGGCAGTTCATCGCCGGCGCAAGATAGATGTGTGCGTTTGTCGCGAGGTAGAGGGTGGTGAGGAGGTCGTCGGCGATGCCGTGCGCGAGTTTGCCGAGGATGTTCGCGGTGGCGGGGGCGATGAGGTAGGCATCCGCCCAGCGCGCCAGTTCGATGTGCCCCATGCCCTGTTCGGCGGCGGGGTCAAAGAGGTCGTGCCGCACCGCTTCGCCGGAGACGGCCTGCAAGGTGGTCGGGCTGATGAAGTGGGCGGCGTGGGCGGTGTGGACGATGCGGACGTTGTCCCCCTGTTTTTTCAGGAGGCGGACGAGGTGTGGGATTTTGTAGGCGGCGATGCCGCCGCTGATGCCGATGAGGATGTTCTGCGTCATATAATGCTGCCGTTTTTTTTGAGGGAAATCATTGTAATGGATGAGGATGCGTTCTCAACGGATATGCCGCGCGAGCGCCTGCTGACGAAAGGCGCGGCGGCGTTGGCCGATTATGAGCTGCTGGCGATTTTGCTGCGCACTGGTGCGAAGGGCGTGGATGTGCTGCGTTTTGCGCAAGATTTGCTGAAAGCGCGCGGTGGCCTGGTTGGCCTCTTTAACAGTCGTCCTGCCGATTTGCAGGCGTTGCGCGGCCTCGGCAAGGCAAAATCGGCGGAGATTCTTGCCGTTACGGAGTTGGCGCGGCGTTTCATGGCGGAAGAGATGCGTCATCCCGCGTGGTCGTTTTCTTCGCCGGACGATGTGCGCAATTTTCTGCTGCTGCAATTCAAGGGGCAGGCGCTGGAGGCGTTTGGCGTGCTGTTTTTGAACCAGCAACATGGCTTCATCGCCTTTGAGCGGCTGGCGGCGGGGGCAGCCGGGGCGGTCAATATTCCCGCGCGCGAGCTGTTTGCCAGTGCCCTGCATCATCACGCTGCCGCCGTCATCCTCGCCCATAATCATCCGGCGGGCAGTACCGAGCCATCAGCTGCCGACCGCGCTGCGACGAAGCAGATTGAGGCGGCGTTAGGATTGATGGAAGTGCGCCTGCTGGACCACTTTATCGTCGCCGGTAACACGCTGGTTTCCATGCGGGAACGCGGTGGTTGGTGATACAATGCGGTAATGTTTTTTATGGACGAGAGGATTTGATTTTTATGCTGAAAACCGCCCTGATTGTGGATGATTCCCGTCTCGCGCGCCTCACTTTGAAGCGATTGCTGACCAAATACGATATTGACGTGATTGAAGCCGAAAGCGTCATCGATGGCGAAAGCTGGATTTCCCGCCATACCCTGCCAGATATCGTCTTCATGGACATCATGATGCCCGATTTGGACGGTTACGAAGGCTTGGCACGGCTGCGCGCTGATCCGGAAACGCATGATTTGCCAGTCATCATGTATTCCGGCGACATTTCCGAGGAAGCGCGGCAGAAAGCACGCGATGCCGGCGCAACCGGCTATTTGCCGAAACCCGCCGACGCCAGCCGCCTTGATCACCTGCTTGCCGCGCTGCGTGACCGTGTGCGTCCAGCGGCGCAACCTATAGCGCAACCCGCTCCACCGCCGCCCCCGCCGCCGAAACCCGTTTCTGCCCCGCCACCGGTACGCGCCGTGGTAGATGAACCCGATTTCGATGTGGTCACGCCGTCTTACGTCGCCCCTGCCGCTGTGCCGCAGCAGCAGGCGCATATTCCGCTTGCTGTCACCTATGTGGATACCACGGAAATCACCCGCCGCATTGATGCCCTCGAACGTCAGCTTACCCTGACCCAGGAAAAAGCGCAGCGCGCCGCCGACGAAGGCAAAGCAGGCATGACTGCCGATATTGAAAAGCAGCGCAAAGAAATGCTGCACCTGCAAAACCGTCTCGCCGAGAGCGACCGCCGCGCAACCATCTCCATCGTTATCGGCGGCATCGCCCTGCTGATTGCCGTGCTGGCTGTCGTCTGGCAGTTGTTGCACCTCGGTAGCTGATTCTTCCGCTCCCCGACATAAACGCCACGCCCTGTGGCGTTTTTCATTTCCCCAACCGAGACAAAAATCATGGACCCGACAATAGACCTGCTTTTACGCCGCAACTCGCCTCGCCCGGCGCAACTCGCCGATCCCGCCCCCAGCGATGACGAACTGACCCTCATCCTGCGCGCTGCAACCCGTGTTTCTGATCATGGCAATCTCACCCCGTGGCGGCTGGACGTATTCAAAAAGCCGGCACAGGAAGCGCTCTATCAAACCCTGCTTGGCATCTGGCAATGGAAATATCCCGATGCCGACGAAGGCCTGACCGCGAAAAAAACCGGCTTTGTCCGTGCAGCACCGCTGCTCATCATGGTTTCGAGCCGCCTTAACACGATCAGCACTGTGCCGCGCTACGAGCAAATTCTCTCCGGCGGCGCCGTCTGCCAGAATCTCATCATTGCCGCAAGCGCGCTGGGCTATGGCACCTGCTGGCTGACCCCGTGGGCAGCCAGCGATGCCGACGTCAAGGCTCACCTCAACGTCAAGGCCGAAGATGACATCCTAGGCTTCATCTCGCTCGGCACACCGACTATCACCCCACCGGAACGCTTCCGCCCGCCGCTGGAAGATGTGGTGGTGTGGCATGAATAGCCCGGAAAAACAGGACAAACTGGCTGTCCTTATTGATGCGGATAATGCTTCCGCAGCGGCTGTTTCCGGCCTTTTCGCGGAGATCGCCAAACTGGGCATTGCCAGCGTCAAGCGTATTTACGGCGATTGGAGCCGTCCAGAACCGCAGCGCTGGAAAAAAGACGTGTTGCTGCGCCATGCGCTGATGCCGGTGCAGCAATTTGCCTACACGACCGGCAAAGACGCCACCGACATGAAGCTCATCATCGACGCGATGGATCTGCTGTACAGCGGCACCTTCGACGGTTTCTGCCTCGTGTCCAGCGATAGCGATTTCACCCCGCTGGCCGCCCGTATCTGCGCCAACGGCCTCACCGTGTACGGCTTTGGACGACGCAACACTCCGGAAGCCTTCCGCCAGTCTTGCGACCGCTTTTTCTATCTGGAAAACCTGCAAGAAACCACTGCTGCAGAAGAAGGCGATAAAAGCACGGCGGCAAACGCCGCAACAGCACCTCCCGAGAGCAAATTTATCACCGATGCCTTGCGCCATTTGCTCAACAAAGCCGTCAAAGACTGTATCGACGACACTACGGGCTGGGCCTTTGTCGGCCACATCGGCACCTACCTGCGGCAAACCCAGCCGGACTTTGATACGCGCAGCTTTGGCTACGACAAACTGTCCAGCCTGCTCAAGGCACTAGGCGGTCTGCAATTCCGTCACGATGACGCCAGCCGGATGTATTGCCGCCGCATTCCTTACAGCGACCTGCTCAAACTGTTGAGTAACGACGCCATGCCCAAATTCCGCAACAAGAACGGCTGGGCCAAAATCCACGCGCTGGAGACCTATCTCGCCTCGCGCTGGTCCTATCAAGAATACGGCTTCGCCAATTTCACTGCCCTGCTTGAAACCGTCCACAACGCAGAAATACGCAACGACAGCGTACGCCTGAAGCAGACAGCAAACAGCCCAGAAACGGGAGAATAGCCACTGTTGACGGTCACCTAAGAACCCAGGTTTTATCTTGCTTGGTGCTAGGCAACAAAATAGCCTTAGTCTCATCAAGAGAGTGCCTGGGGTCTGGGATTTAATGGGTGAGGTTAGTGTATGGCAAGATGTCGCTGATGATTAGGCTGCATAGGATGTGCTGCTAGGGTCTGCGAGGTTAGGTATGGCATTTTTTCGGGTAGGCAGCGTGAAAAAGCCGGTCGTATGACCGGCTCCTTGCTTCTTGCGTTTTATTGGCGTTTGAGACGGAATTTTTCGTCCGGCTGGGAC
>CAURDG010000141.1:0-4732 GCA_963523555.1 uncultured Cardiobacterium sp. | reverse complement strand
TGATTGCGGGGCTGATTAATGCAATGGGATGAATATTTTCGCAAGAGGTCTAATACAAAAAACGCTGCTGAAGCAGCGTTTTTTGTCGCGCAAAGCGCAGGCTCAGAAGTGGTACTGCTTCGCCAGTTCACGGAAGGAGGCGGTTTGTTCTTTCACCCAGGCCTCATCTTTGCCGAGTTCGGCGGCGATGTAACGGGCAACGTCTTCGGCGACTTCAGCGGCAGCACGGGCATCAAGGAAGAGGAAGCGGATGCGGCGTGCCAGCACGTCTTCCAGGGTTTGTGCCATTTCTTCACGCACTGCCCACAGGGCTTCGGCGTAGAGGAAAGGATGATTCGGGTGGATTTTGCTGCCGGCTTTGGCATCGCTTTTCGCCAAGGCTTCGATAGCGGCGCGGTCGCTGCCGTAGAGGCCAAGGTGGCTTTTTTCGTCTGCCGGTTGGTGGCCGTGGATTTTCAGGTCAACGGTTTTGCATTCTTTGGCGGGCAGGACGTTTTCTTTGATAGCGGCGTCAACGGCGTCTTCAGCCATTTGCCGGTAGGTTGTCCATTTGCCGCCGATGATGTCCACCATACCGGACGGGGTAACGTGCACTTTGTGGCTACGCGAGACTTCTTTGGTGCTCTTACCACCTTCTTTCGGCGCGGCAAGCGGGCGCAGACCGACGAAGACACTCTTGATGTCGGCGCGGGTCGGCGCTTTGACGAGGTAGTCTTTGGCGGTGTTCAGGATGAAGTCGATCTCTTTTTCCAGCGGTTTCGGCTCGTATTCGGCGTCTTTGACGAGGGTATCGGTGGTGCCGACGACGAGTTTGTCATGCCACGGCACAGCGAAGAGAACGCGACCGTCCGAGGTTTTCGGCACCATCAGCGCGCTGTCGCCCGGCAGGAATTCGCGATCGATGACAATGTGTACGCCCTGGCTGGGAACGACGCCATCCATACCTTCCGGATTGTCCATTGCGTTGATTTCGTTGGTGAAGACGCCGGTAGCGTTGACGACGCAATGGGCTTTAATGTCGAAGGTATCGCCGCTGAGAGTGTCCTTGGCTTTGACGCCGTTGATTTTGCCGGCATCGTTTTTGCTGAGACCTGTGACTTCGCAGTAGTTAACGACGGTTGCACCGTGATCAACAGCGGTTTGTGCGAGGTTGACGGCGAGACGGGCATCGTCGAACTGGCCATCGTAGTAACAGACGCCATTGCGCAATTTTTCGGGCTTGACGCCTTGGAGCAGGCGATTCGCTTCATCTTTGCCGAGGTAGCGGGTCCGGCCGATACCGAGTTTGCCGGCGAGGCGGTCGTAGAGCCACAGGCCGAAGGTGTAGTACGGTGCGGTCCACCATTTTTCGCCGGGGATGATGAAAGCTTCACTTTTGAAGAGGTGCGGTGCGTTTTTGCCGAGGCGGCCGCGTTCGCGCAGGGCTTCTCGCACGAGGGCTACGTCACCCTGGGCGAGATAGCGCACACCACCGTGTACGAGCTTGGTGCTGCGGCTAGAGGTGCCTTTGGCGAAGTCCATGCGTTCGAGCAATAAGGTTTTGAAGCCGCGCGTAGTGGCATCAACGGCGATACCAAGGCCGGTTGCACCGCCGCCGATGACGACGACGTCCCATTCTTCCCCGCTTTTGGCGCGTTCGAGGTGTTCTTGTCTTTTCATGTTTTTTCTCCAATTTTTCTCTGAACTTAACCGGCATCACCGGAAAAACGCGGGGCATTTTAACACTACATTCACAAGGTCATCACAGAAAATGTATAAAGTTAACGGTAAATCCTCATTATCCCGTGCTTCCGTTACAATAGCCTTCCATTTTCTTGTGAGGATTTGTTATGCATACTCTCGCCCTGATTCTCGCAGCCGGTAAAGGCACGCGAATGCGTTCGGCCCAAGCGAAGGTGCTGCAACCTGTTGGTGGTAAGGCCATGATCGTGCATCTGCTGGAAACGTTGCAGGAGCTCACTCTTGAGCGCACGGCAGTAGTGTTTGGATATCAGGGCGAGCAGTTACGCGCCTGTATTGAACCTGCCTGGCCACAAATACAGTGGATTGCGCAGACCGAGCAGCGTGGCACGGGGCATGCGGTACAGATGGCTATGGCGGAAATCGCGCAAACCGAGCGGACACTGATTCTTTTCGGTGATACACCGCTGGTGCGCGCGTCAACATTACAGCGCTTGCTGGATGCGTCGCAGGAAAGCGGTTTCGCCCTGCTTTCTGCTGTGGTGGATAATCCTTTCGGTTACGGACGCATCGTGCGTGATGCTGACGGCAGCGTCAGCGCAGTGGTTGAGGAAAAGGACGCTAGCGAGACGCAGCGGGCAATTACCGAAATCAACACCGGCATGATGGTGGTTGCGCGTGACATCCTCACCACGCACTTGCCGCAATTGCAAAACAATAATGCACAAGGCGAATACTATCTGCCCGACCTTGTTGCCCTGCACCGCGCGGCAGGAGGAAGAATCTCCGCCATAATCGCCGACGATGCTGAAGAAACGATGGGTATCAATACCCGCTCGCAGCAGGCACAGGCGGAAGCGGTGTACCGCCGCCGTCAGGCACAAGCCTTGCTGGATGCTGGTGTCACACTGATTGACCCGGCGCGCATCGACATCCACGGCACAGTCAGCGCCGGACGTGATGTGGTCATTGAGGCAAATGTTGTCATCAAGGGCACGGTCAGCCTCGGCGAGAACGTCTATATCGAAAGCGGCTGCGTGCTCGATAACTGCACTATCGGCGCGCGTGCGCGTGTGTACAGCCACTCGCGCCTCGAGCATTGCAGCGTTGGCGCCAATGCACAAGTCGGTCCCTTTGCCCGTCTGCGCCCCAAAACCGTGCTTGATGAAGGAGTGCGCATTGGCAACTTCGTCGAAACCAAAGCAGCAACCATCGGCAAAGGTAGCAAAGTCAATCATCTGAGCTATGTTGGTGACGCCGTCATCGGCAGTGCGGTCAACATCGGCGCCGGGACAATTACCTGCAACTACGACGGTGCAAACAAATACCGTACCACCCTAGGCGATCGCGTCTTCATTGGCTCGAACAGCGCCCTGGTCGCTCCGGTCAATATTGGTGACGGCGCAACCATCGGTGCGGGTTCTGTCATCACCAAAGACGTTCCGGCAGAGCAACTTGCGCTCACCCGTAGCGAGCAAAAAATCATCAGCGGCTGGCAGCGTCCCGTAAAAAAAACAAAATAAACAATGTGCTAGCGCACAATGTGAAAAGTGCCTTGCAAACGCATGAAAAATCTCTAAAATGCGCCGCTGGTCTGCATTGGCGCTTCGCAACGATCAGCCGCAAACCCCGTCAGGTCCGGAAGGAAGCAGCGGTAGTGGTGAAATCGGGTGCCGGAGTAAGCTGGTGCAGGCCTTTTTCTATTTATAAGCAGCAAAAATCCCATGTCTGAGGCTTATCAGGTACTCGCCCGCCGCTGGCGCCCGAAAAACTTTCACCAACTGGTTGGCCAGACACATGTAACCCAGGCGCTGACCTACGCGCTTGATCACAACCGCATCCACCACGCCTATCTCTTCACCGGCACACGCGGCGTCGGTAAAACCACCATCGCCCGCATCTTCGCCAAATCCCTCAACTGCAAAACACGCGGTGTCAGCTCCGAGCCCTGCGGTGAATGCGAGCACTGCCGCGAAATTGACGAAGGCCGCTTCCCCGACCTTATCGAAGTGGATGCTGCCTCGCGTTCACGCGTAGAAGAAACCCGCGAGCTTTTGGACAACATCCCCTACGCTCCGGTCAAAGGTAACTACAAAGTCTATCTCATTGACGAAGTACATATGTTTTCGGCCAGCAGCTTCAATGCCCTGCTGAAGACCCTCGAAGAACCGCCGGAACACGTCAAATTCATTCTCGCCACCACTGATCCGCAAAAACTGCCCGCGACTATTCTCTCGCGCTGCCTGCAATTTCACCTGAAAAACATGAGCGAGCGGCAAATCACCGACCACCTCGCCCATATTCTTGATAGCGAACATGCCGCCTACGACCGCGACGCCCTGCAACTATTAGCCAACGCCGCCGCTGGCAGTATGCGCGATAGCCTTAGCCTGCTCGACCAGGCGCTTGCCTATGGTCAGGGTGAAGTGCGCAGCCGCGATGTTGCCACCCTGCTTGGTGCCGTGCCTGAACCGCAACTCAACCAGATGCTGCATATGCTGGCTGATGGCAATGCCGCCGGATTGCGGCAAATCCTTGATGCACTGGACGAATACGCACCGGACTACGCTAACCTGCTGCTGCGTCTCTTGCAGCAAATCCAGAAAATCACCATCGTCCGCCTCAACGCCGAGCGCTATCCGGGTGAAATTCCCGCTGAACTGCATGCGCTGGCCGCACGCCTGCCGGTCGAACTCGTGCAACTGTGGTATCAAATTGGCGGCGATACCTGGCAAAACCTGCCCTACCAGCCCGACGCGCGTATGGCGCTAGAAATGAGCCTACTGCGCATGATTGCCCTACAACCGCTGCTACCAGATGCCGACCCGCAACAAGCGCCCACCATCCATGAAGCCGCGACCGCTACCGCTGCCGATGACCTCACCGCGATTCTGCAAGACACAACGCCAAGCGGGACAACAGCAGCATCCATTAACACGGACAACAGCACTCAAACCGAACCGCTCGCGCCATCAGGCGAGATAACAGCGGCATCCATCAACACGGATCACAGCGCACACACCGAATCGCCCGTGCCACCAAGCGGGACGAC
>CAURDG010000140.1:0-4742 GCA_963523555.1 uncultured Cardiobacterium sp. | reverse complement strand
TGCACCGTGGCAAGGCCGCGCATTATAGCCACTCCAAATCTCCTTGCAACTACTTCCTGCTAAATTACTAAACTTTCTTTACAACCCCATGTTTGAAAAGGAATTATTTATGCAAAAAAAATCTCAGGTTTTCGGTTTTGAGCGGATAATTTGCCACAGACTCAGTTTCTTACTAATGTCACCAGAGAGGTAGTGCTGAATTTCTGCTTCTTGTAGCTTGCCGGCAAAGTTTAGTTCCAACACGCGATAGGTGTCTTGCGACAGTTGTTGTTCCCCCAATTCGCGGTAGGCGCGCGTCATCAGTGCCAGTGCATAGGGTGTACTGGGCGTCTGTTCATATTGTTCCAACACTCCTTTGGCGCGGTTGACTGCTGCAATGTAAGCGCCCTTGCGCATGTAATAATCGGCAATTTCCAGTTCGTGCTGCCCCAGCAGGTTCTTGATAAAGAGCATCCGGTAGCGTGCATCTTCCGCGTATTCACTCTGTGGGAAGCGGCGCACCAATTCGTCGAAATAGTTAAACGCCTGTTTAAGCGGCTGTGGGTCGGTTTGTGCAAGGTTGATGGGATTCAGGCGGTCAAAAATGCTTACGTCCTTTTCGTAAGCAAAGACACCACGCATATAGTAGGCATAATCAATATAAGGATGCTGCGGGTAGGTGCGGATGAAATTCTCAATCTCCGCCTGCGCTTTTTCGGTCTCACCGTCGCGATAGTAGGAATAAGCCAAATCCAGCGTCGCCTGTTGCGCGATCTGGCCGAACGGGTAGCGGGCAAGCAGCTTGGTATAATGTTTGCTGGCGCTGCTGTAAGCGCCGTCTTTCATTTCAGCCTTGGCGGTTTGATAGAGTTTTTCGGCACTCCAATTCAGCGTTTCGTCCTGCTCCCACGACGAGCAGGCTGACAAGCCGCCCAAGAGACCCAAACTGAGAAGAATTTTCTGCATACGCGGCATCGTTCGCTCCAAGATTTTGAAAAAACCGCATTATAAACACCATGACAACAGAACCCTACACGCTCAACTGTACCGCTGACGAAGACATCCGTGGCTGGCGGCTTGACCAGTTCCTTGCCCATATCGCTCCTGATTATTCGCGCAGCCGCTGGCAGACGAGCATCAAGGCCGGGCTTGTGCAGATAAACGGTAATCCCGCCCGCGCCAAAGACCACGTCTATCCGGGCGACAGCGTCCGCGCGCAAATTGCCGTGGATACCGAAACCGTCGCCTCTTCGCAGGATATTCCGCTCAACATCATTCATGCCGACGCCGACATCATCGTCATCGACAAACCGGCCGGACTGGTCGTCCATCCGGCGGCGGGCAATCCTGACGGCACCCTGCTGAACGCCCTGCTGCATCACTTTCCCGAAACGGCACAACTGCCGCGTGGCGGCATCGTGCACCGCCTCGACAAAGACACCAGCGGCCTGCTTGTCATCGCCCGCAACCTGCGCGCCCACGCCCACCTCGTGCGCCAACTGCAAGAGCGCAGTATGGGGCGCACTTACCTCGCCCTCTGTTATCGCTACATCACCGCCGGCGGCACCATCGACCGGCCGCTGGGTCGCCACCCGCGCGACCGCCTGAAAATGGCCATCCGTGAGGATGGCAAAGACGCCGTAACCCATTACCGCATCGAAGAACGCTACGGCGACATCGCCACCCTGCTGCGCGTCAACCTTGAAACCGGCCGCACCCACCAAATCCGCGTCCACCTCGCCGCGCAACACAACCCGCTGGTCGGCGACCCGCTCTACGGCCTCGCCAACCCACCCGGTAAAGGCATCGCGGCTGACATCCGCGAAGCCCTGATCGACTTCCCGCGCCAGGCCCTGCACGCCGCCGCCCTCACCCTGTACCACCCGGCGGACGATAGCGAGCACACCTACACCAGCCCGCTCCCTGCGGATATGGCCAAATTGCTGGACATCTTGCGCATCGCTTATCCCGCGACCTGACCAGCATCCGTCCACCAAGCGGGATAAACACTGGCCTCGCCAAGCGGGATAAATACTGACTTCCCGCCTATCCAGCCGTTCGCGTTGCTACATATCCTGTGCGGCGGCCAACCGCGCGGCGAAATCCGGCGGGAAGCGAGTCGGTTTGCGGCGCACGGCATCCACGCACACCAAGAGAGTCCGTGATGTTGCGCAGCATCGCCCGTCACTCCAAATCTCCGCCTCAATCTCCAGCGAACCGCCGCGCACATTCGTGAGCGACGAGCGCACCTCCACCGTCGCCGGAAAGACAATTTCCGCGAGGAATCTGCAACTAATATCAGCGACCACCAGCATCGGCAGCAGTGCCTCACCGCACACCGCCGCCAGGCATGCCACCCGCGCCGATTCCAGATAACGGAAGAACACCGTATGGTTGACGTGCCCATAAGCATCCATATCACCCCAGCGCACCTCGCCCTGCCACACATGAACCCACACATCCATCACAACACCCCACAGAAAAACACATACCACCAGCGAAAATAACGCTGAACTTTGCTAACATTGCCGCAGCATTATCCGCTAAACCATTAAGGAAACTCCCCATGAATCTACACGAATACCAAGCCAAAACGCTCTTTCGCGCCTATGGCGTGGATACCCCACGCGGCCAGCTCGCGCACAGCCCGGATGAAGCCGTCGCCGCTGCCGAAGCCCTGGGTGGCAACATTTGGGTCGTCAAAGCCCAAGTACACGCTGGCGGGCGTGGCAAGGCAGGCGGCGTCAAAGTCGCCAAAAGCCTCGATGAAGTGCGCCAGTACGCCAGCCAGATGATTGGCAGCACCCTGAAAACCAAACAAACCGGCGATGTTGGCCTGCCCATCCATAAAGTCCTCATCGAAGAAGGCCTCGACATCGTCAAAGAACTCTACCTCTCCGTTGTGGTCGATCGCGCCAGCAAACGCGTATCCATCATCGCCAGCGCCGAAGGCGGCATGGACATCGAAGAAGTCGCCGAAAAAAGCCCGGAAAAAATCCACAGCATCGGCATCAGCCCCGCTGCCGGCTATTTCCCCTACATCGGCCGCCGCCTCGGCTTCGCCATGGGACTCGACAAAAAACAAGTCGGCCAACTCGTCACCCTGCTGCAAGGCCTCTACACACTCTTCATCGAAAAAGACCTGAGCATGGTCGAAATCAACCCGCTCATCATCACCGGCGACGGCAAACTGCTCGCGCTTGATGCCAAAATCGGCACTGACGACAACGCCCTCTACCGCCACAAAGACCTCGCTGAAATGCGCGACCCGACACAAGAAGACGAGCGCGAAAACAAAGCACAAGAACTCGAACTCAACTACGTCGCCCTCGACGGCAACATCGGCTGCATGGTTAACGGTGCGGGGCTGGCCATGGCGACAATGGATATCGTCAAACTACACGGCGGCGAGCCGGCGAACTTCCTCGACGTGGGCGGTGGCGCGACTGCCGAGCGCGTCAAAGAAGCCTTCAAACTCATCCTCACCGCGCCGCAAGTCAAATCCATCCTGGTCAACATCTTCGGCGGCATCGTCAGATGCGACCTCATCGCCGAAGGCATCATCAACGCCGCCAAAGAAATCGACCTGAAAGTGCCGGTCGTCGCCCGCCTGCAAGGCACCAACGTCGAACTGGGCCGGAAAATGCTCGACGAAAGCGGCCTCGCCATCACCTCGGCGGATGATCTCACCGACGCCGCGCAAAAAGCCGTTGCCGCAGCCAAATAAGGAATTCCCATGAGCATCTACATCAACAAAAATACCAAAGTCATCTGCCAGGGCTACACCGGCTCACAAGGCACCTTCCACAGCGAACAGGCCATCGCCTACGGCACAAACCTCGTCGGCGGCGTCACCCCCGGCAAAGGCGGGCAGACCCATCTCGACCGCCCCGTTTTCAACAACTGCCATGAAGCCGTGCAGGCTACCGGCGCGAATGCAAGCATGATCTTCGTGCCGCCCCCCTTTGCCGCCGACTCCATCCTTGAAGCGGTGGATGCCGGCATCGAAGTCATCGCCTGCATCACCGAGGGCATCCCCGTGCTGGACATGATGAAAGTAAAAGCAGCCATCAGCGGCACCAACGTACGCCTGATCGGCCCGAACTGCCCCGGCGTCATCACCCCCGGCGAATGCAAAATGGGCATCATGCCCGGCCACATCCACCAGGCGGGCGTCGTCGGCATCGTCTCGCGTTCCGGCACGCTGACCTATGAAGCCGTGCACCAGACCACCGGCATCGGCCTCGGCCAGTCCACCTGCGTCGGCATCGGCGGCGACCCCATCAATGGCACCAGCTTCGTGGACGTGCTTGCCGCCTTCCAGGCCGACCCGCAGACCAAAGGCATCGTCATGGTTGGCGAAATCGGCGGCAGCGCCGAAGAAGAAGCGGCAGACTACATCAAGGCAAACGTGACAAAACCCGTGGTTGCCTACATCGCGGGCGTTACCGCCCCGCCTGGCAAACGCATGGGTCACGCCGGCGCCATCATCGCCGGTGGCAAAGGCACCGCCGCCGACAAATTCCGCGCCCTGGAAGCGGCTGGCGTCGCCACCGTCCGCTCCCCGGCTGATATCGGCAAGACCCTGCAACAACTCATGCGTGCCTGAAACACCGGCAGCAAAGCCCGCTCCGGCGGGCTTTTCCATACCTGCGCAACCATCAGCTGCAACAAGTCATAGAAAATCCACAAGTACAGGGAATATTCCCCCCAACCGGAACCCGAACATGACCCAAACCCTCACCCTGCCCACCCCGGACGAC
>CAURDG010000139.1:0-4744 GCA_963523555.1 uncultured Cardiobacterium sp. | reverse complement strand
CAAGCGGGATAAAACCTGGGCTCGCGGGCGGCCGTCAAGCGGGATAAAACCTGGGCTCGCGGGCGGTCGTCAAGCGGGATAAACACTGGGTTCGCGGGCGGACGCCAAGCGGGATAAATCCTGGCTTTCCGGACAGGTAGGGCGGTCGTCGCAAGGTTATGAAAAAAGCCCCCGTTATGCGGGGGCTTGGTGTGTTGGCTGGTTTACAGTTCCGGCAGGCTTTTTTCTTGCGGTGCCGGGGTTTCGGCAGTAATGACCAGCGCCGGTTCGTCGTCACGGATGGTTACGTCCACATGGCCGCCGTTCTCGGCCAGTTCGCCAAAGAGCAGTTGTTCGGCCAACGGCTGTTTGATGTGTTTCTGGATGAGGCGGGCCATCGGTCGTGCGCCCATTTTCGGGTCGTAGCCGTGTTTGGCCAGCCAGTCTTTGGCGCTTTCTTCAAGGCTGATGCTGACGTGTTTGTCTTCCAGCTGTTGTTCGAGTTCGATGATGAATTTGTCGATGACGTGACGGATGGCTTCGTTACCCAGCGGGGCAAAGCGGATGATGGCGTCCAGGCGGTTCCTGAATTCGGGGGTGAAGTGGCGTTTGACCGCGGCTTCGGCCTGGGCGTCGCTGCTTTCTTTGTTGTTCGCGGCGGCGAAGCCGATGCGGTTTTTTTCCATTTCGAAGGCGCCGACGTTGCTGGTGAGGATGATGATGAGGTTGCGGCAGTTGATTTCGCGCCCGGTTGCATCGGTCACCATGCCGTGATCCATGATTTGCAGCAGCAGGTTCATGATGTCGGGGTGGGCTTTTTCGATTTCGTCCAAGAGCAGCACGGCGTGCGGGTTTTTCTGGATCTGGTTGGTGAGCAGGCCTGCCTGTTCGTGGCCGACGTAGCCAGGCGGTGCGCCGATGAGGCGGCTGACGGTATGTGCTTCCATGTATTCGCTCATGTCGAAGCGCAGCAGTTTGATGCCGAGGACGTGCGCGAGTTGGCGGCAGACTTCGGTTTTGCCGACGCCGGTCGGGCCGGTGAAGAGGAAACTGCCAATGGGTTTTTCGTTGTCCCGCAGGCCGGCACGGCTCAGTTTGATGGCGGCGGCGAGGTGTTCGATGGCGTCGTCCTGGCCGAAGACGACGGTTTTCAGATCGCGTTCGAGGGTTTTGAGCTGGTTGCGGTCGTCTTTGTTGACGCTTTTTTCCGGGATGCGCGCAACGCTGGCGATGAGTTTTTCGATGGTGAGGGCGTCGATGGTGTCGCCGCGTTCGGCTTCGGGGATGAGGTGCTGGCGTGCGCCGGCTTCGTCGATGAGATCGATGGCTTTGTCCGGCAGGCGGCGATCGTTGATGTAGCGGTCGGAGAGGCGCACGGCGGCTTCGATGGCTTCCATGCTGTAGCGGATGTGGTGGAAGTCTTCGTAGCGCGGCACGAGGCCTTGCAGGATGGCGATGGCGTCGTCGATGGCGGGTTCGACGATGTCCACTTTCTGGAAGCGGCGGGCCAGCGCGTGGTCTTTTTCGAAGATTTGCCGGTATTCTTTGTCGGTGGTGGCGCCGATGCAGCGCAGTTCGCCGTTCGCCAGTGCCGGTTTGATGAGGTTGGAGGCGTCCATGCTGCTGCTGTTTGCCGAGCCCGCGCCGATGATGGTGTGGATTTCGTCAATAAAGAGGATGGCGTCGGGGATGGCGCGCAGTTCTTTGAGCAGGGCTTTGATACGGTTTTCGAAGTCGCCCCGGTATTTGGTGCCGGCGAGCAGCGAGCCGATGTCGAGGCTGTAGATGGTGGCGTTTTTGAGGATGGGCGGCACGTCGCCTTCGACGATGGCTTTGGCAAGGCCTTCGGCGATGGCGGTTTTGCCTACGCCCGCTTCGCCGACAAGGATGGGGTTGTTTTTGCGGCGGCGGCAGAGGGTCTGGATGGTGCGCTCGATTTCGCGGCTGCGCCCGATGAGCGGGTCGATGCGGCCTTCCTGGGCGCGCTGGTTGAGGTTGTTGGTGAATTCGCTTATGGCGGATTTGCGCGGCCCTTCGTTTTCTTCGCCTTCTTTGGCTTCTTCGCTTTCTTTGGCGGGCTGGGCGCCGCCGTGGGTGATGTAGTTGACGAGGTCGAGGCGTTCGACTTCTTGTTGGCGCAGGAAGTAGGCGGCGTAGCTGTCGCGTTCGCTGATGATGGCGACAAGCGCGTTCAGGCAGCTGACTTCCTGTTTACCGGCGTTGCGCGCGTGCAGCACGGCGCGCTGGATCATGCGCTGGAAGGCGGTGGTCGGCTGGGTAACGCGGCCACCGTTATCCTGCGGGAATTGCGGGCAGTGTTCGTTCAGGTATTTGTTGAGTTGTTCGCGCAGTTTGGCGAGGTCCACACCGAAGGTGAGCAGGGCGTCGACGACGCTGCGCTCGTCCAAGAGCGCGAGCAGCAGGTGTTCGAGGGTGAGAAATTCGTGGTTGGCGCTTTGCGCGCTGTGATAAGCACGGTCAACGGCTTTTTCCAGGGCGGTGGATAGCATGGGGTTTCTCCTTCTCCTTTAATGGGGTCGCAGCACGCACAGTAGCGGGAAGTTGTGACTGCGCGCGTGTTCGATGACTTGGTTGACTTTGCTTTCGGCAATTTCATACGGGTAGATGCCGCAAACGCCGCTGCCTTTTTCGTGCACTTGCCACATGATGTTTTCAGCTTCGCTGTAGTTTTTGCGGAAAAAGCGCATCAGCACGTCAATAACAAATTCCATCGTGGTGTAATCGTCGTTCAGGAGGACAACTTCAAACAGGCGGGGTTCGTCGAGTTCGGGATCGGCGGTCAGGGTGTCGGTATCGGTATCAAAATCGTGTTGGGGGCTCATGGCAATTCTTCGGGAAGACTGGCGCAGACATGGCGGCGGCAGGGCTTTTTTCAAGCCGCAGATAGCGCAAATGGTAAGATAACGCAGCTTAACTTCGCTTCTGAGGTCATTATGTCAGCTTCCGTTATCTCTTTCCAAGTTGCCCCTGCGCCCGGCGGACACCGCTTCAACGTGCAGCAGCGTGTGCCGGTGGCGGCAGCGAGTGAAATCGTCTTCTACCTGCCGATATGGATACCGGGCAGCTACATGCGCCGCGACTTTGCCCGCCTGCTCTCGCGTCTCACCGTGCGCGACCAGGGCGGCACCCTCATCCCGCATAGCTTCGAAACCCCTTCGCGCTGGCGGGTCAGCGTTCCCGAACACTGCGACGAACTCCTCATCACATACAGCATCTACGCGCGCGACATCAGCGTGCGCGGCTGCTACCTCGACCACGAACGCGGCATCCTGAACCCTTGCTGCGCCTGCCTCGCCGTTGAAGGGATGGAACACCTGCCGCAGCGTCTCGTCCTTGCGCTGGAAGGACACCGCGCCGGCTGGCAGGTGGCGGGGGCGCAGACCAACAGCGACGGCGCCTACTGGTTCGACAACTACGACCAGATGATCGACACCCCCTTCATGTTCGCCCACGAACTGACCATCCTTTCCTTCACTGCCGGCGGCGTGCCGCACGACATCGTCATCAGCGGCCGCTGCTGGGACTACGACCACGAACGCCTGCGTCGCGACGTGCAGACCGTCTGCCGCGAAGCCGTCATGCTCTTTGGCGGCCTGCCGTCCATGAACCGCTACACCTTTCTCCTCCACCTCGGCGACAATCTCTACGGCGGCCTCGAACACAGCTGCTCTACCCTGCTCATGGCCTCGCGTGACAGCCTGCCCGAGCCGGACAACCGGGGCAGCACCCGCTACGCCCAACTGCTCGGCCTCTTCTCGCACGAATACTTCCACACCTGGAACATCAAGGCGATGCGCCCGCCCGAATACCGCCACTACGACCTGCAAAACGAACAGCCGACCGAAATGCTCTGGCTCTTCGAAGGCTTCACTGCCTTCTTCGACAACTGGCTGCTGGTCAGAAGCGGCGTCATCACCATCCACACTTACCTTGACCTGCTCGCACAAGACATTGCCCGCTACCGCCAGCGGCCGGGGCGGCACGTGCAGACCCTCGCCCAATCCAGCTACGAAGCCTGGACCAAACTCTACAACGGCGGCGAAGACGCGGTGAACAGCAGCACCACCTACTACATCCAGGGTGCGCTGGCCGCCTTCTGCCTCGACATCTACCTGCGCGCACACAGCGAAGACGGCGTCAGCCTGCCGATGATCATGCACCGCCTCTGGCACGACTACCACAGAAGCGGCGAAGCCATCGACGAAGAACGCTTCATCCGCCTGACCGCCGACCTCTTGCCGGACGACCTCGAAACCCCGCTACGCGGCTTCCTCCGCCGCCTCGTACACAGCACCGACCCGCTGCCGCTTGACGAAGCCGCCGCATACATCGGCCTCACCATCCACATGCTGCCCGCCGCCAGCAACGGCGACCTCGGCAGCGACGTACCCACCGCGCAGCGCTACCAGAGCGACCCCGGCATCCGTTGGCAAAAACACGGAAACCATTACCACGTGACCCGCATCGACGACACCAGCCCGGCGGCGCTGGCGGGTATCGCCATGGACGACCAGCTGATCGCCGTGAACGGCTACCGCGCCGACGACGCCCAACTGGCGCGCCACCTGCGCTACGCCGCACCAGGCAACGCCGCCGTGCTGCACATCTTCCGCGACAACGTTCTGCACGCCATCGCCTTCACCCTCGAACCCACCTCACTCGACACCTGCCTCATCCAGCGCAACAGCGACGCCGATGACATCACCCGCATGCGCCAGCGGCACTGGTTCAACCGCAACGAACA
>CAURDG010000138.1:0-4824 GCA_963523555.1 uncultured Cardiobacterium sp. | reverse complement strand
ACGCGTGACCCGGCCGTTGACGCCTACTACACCTTCCGCGAGCGCAAACGCCCGCTGAAAGATACCCGGACTTACTGCCTGTGGTCGCTGCACACCCTCGAAGAAAAACAACCGTCTATTCTTACCCCCTACTATCAGGACTACTGGGCACGCAAGCAGGAAGCCAAGCGCGTGGAAAACAAAGCAGCCTTTGCCTTCGGCCACGCTACAAATGGTGACAGCATCCTCTTCTTCCATCCGGAAAACCACGGTGTATGGGAAATCGCGCCGAATGATAGTGCCCGCCTGCTCGCCGCGACCTTTGATGATTTCATCGAACGCGCGGCATTCGACCGCGAAGTGGACCTGCGCAACTTCTTTTAAGCCGAAGACCAACTCAGGCGACCGCTCACACCAGTCATTTTTATTGTCAGCGGCATAAACACTGGGCCCGCCAAGCGGCGCAAATGCTGGGCCCGCCAAGCGGCGTAAACACTGGGGCCGCCAAGCGGCGAAAACACTGGGCCCGCCAAGCGGCGTAAATACTGGGGCCCGCCAAGCGGCGCAAATGCTGGGCCCGTCAAGCGGCGTAATCACTGGACCCGCCAAGCGGCGTCAATACTGGGTCCGCCAAGCGGCGTAAACACTGGGCCCGCCAAGCGACGAAAACACTGGGCCCGCCAAGCGGCGAAAACACTGGGCCCGCCAAGCGGCGTAAACACTGGGCCCGTCAAGCGGCGTGTACTGGGTCCGCCAAGCGGCGCAAATACCGGGCCCGCCAAGCGGCGTCAATACTGGGCCCGTCAAGCGGCGAAAACACTGGGCCCGCCAAGCGGCGTCAATACTGGGCCCGCCAAGCGGCGCAAACACTGGGCCCGCCAAGCGGCGTAAACACTGGGCCCGTCAAGCGGCGTCAATACTGGTCCCGCCAAGCGGAATCAGGCGGGCGTTTCCTCTTCTTCCACTTGCCACGCCCCCATCGCATGCAGGCTGTATAAACTGGTGGTGAGGATGCCAGCAGCGGTTACGATGGCGGGGAAGGGGTTGCTATCGCGCAGCAGCCACAGCTGCCAACCGGTCTGAATGAAGGCGGCGACGTAGGCCGTGTTGGCGAAGAAGCGCAGGAAATTAAGGTCGTAGTCGCGGTAGCGGTTTGCGGCAGCGGCAAGGCAGGGAATGAGCCAGTAGAGGGCGAAGAGGGGGTTGGTTGAAGTGAGATTAAGCGGAATGCCAAGGATGATGCCGCCAAACAGGTAGTGACGCCGCTGGATGTCATCCGCGGGGACGCGGCTGTAGGCAAGGACGGCGGCAAGGATACCAAAGGCAGCCACTGGCAGATGCCAGGCAGCGGGAGCATAGATACCAAGGACGGCGTAGCAGGCGAGTACCCCCGCGCAAAGCGGCGCCGGGGCGATGAACGGCAGGTTGGCACCACCGCGCGTGACGCGCAGTTGGGCATGATAGAGCGGGATATAGGCGCAGATGATGCTCAGGCTGATGGCGGTCTGCCGCCATTCCAGCCACCAGGCGAGAGCGGCGGCGGCAGCAAGGCCAAAATCCGGCGGACGCAGGTTAGGCAGTAGCGGGGCAGCGGTTGGAAAGGTGGCGCGGATGGCATCATCATCAAGATCAAGCTCGCGTTGCAGCTCGGCGAGCTCGTGAGCAAGCATTTCGTGCATACCGATGAGGGTACGCTGCCAGTAGGTGCTTTGCAGCCAGCGGGCCAGCGCCGGGTAACGCATGGCAAGGGCGGCTAGCGCTTTATCCCGTTCGCCGCAGATGATGAGGGCGCGCAGGTAGTCGGCGCGCAGCGGATCGTCGGGGTCAAGACCGTGCAACAAACGGTATCTGTCCACCGCCCAGATGAGGCTTTTGGGGTAGCGGCGCGGGCGGTCGCGCGCTTCAATCCAGCTGGAAAGGATATCGCGGTAATCAAGCTGTTCGTCGATGGTCGGCAGCAGGCGGTTTTGTTCCTGGAAGAGGGCAAGCAGGGCGTCGTCGCTTTTAGCTTTGCGCCAGCTACGGCTGATGTGGCGTGGGTCAAGCAGCGGCGCGTCGTCTGCGGGGCGGGTATAAACCGGCGCTACCTCGCCTGCGCTGTATGCCAAGGTTTCTTCGTAGGCCGCGCGCAGGGCGATGAATCCTTGCGGGTCGCGGTCGGGGCGGTGCTGCTTGAGTTTTTGCGCGTAGGCGCGCTTGATGGCGGCTTCGTCGCGGGTGGGCGGGATGCCGAGAATGTGCCAGTGGTTCATGTCGCAGGGAAAGCGGAAAAGTGGTGATGATAGTGCGCCCCCGACGGGCGGGCAAGGCACTGCGGAGGCGGAGGCGGCAGCTTATAATGCGGTCGTTTTTTCCACGACCGAGGTGTTTTATGAATCTGACGGTGATTGATCATCCGCTGGTGGCGCACAAGTTATCGCTAATGCGCGAGGCGGATTGCAGCACATACAGCTTCCGCACATTGACGCGCGAACTGGCACGGCTGATGGCTTATGAGGCCGGACGCGAGCTGCCGAGTGAGGAATATGTGTTGCAGGGCTGGTGCGGCGAGGTAACGGGAAGACGGCTTGCCGGCAAGACGCTGACGGTCGTGCCGATTCTGCGTGCGGGTCTGGGGATGCTGGATGGCGTGCTCGATTTGATCCCGACGGCGAAGATCAGCGTGGTCGGTCTGCAACGCGATGAGGAGACGCTGCAACCGGTGTCGTACTTCGAGAAGTTCACCAGCCGCATGAACGAACGCCCCGCCTGGATTATCGACCCAATGCTGGCCACCGGCGGCTCGCTGGCGGCAACGATTGATTTGCTGAAAAGCAAGGGCTGCAAGGACATCAAGGCGCTGGTGCTGGTCGCCGCACCGGAAGGGGTGAAGCTGGTGAACGAGCGCCACCCCGATGTGAAGATTTTTGCCGCCGCGCTGGACAGTCATCTGAATGAACACGGCTATATCATCCCCGGCCTGGGGGACGCGGGGGACAAGATTTTCGGCACGGTGATGACGGCTTAATACCGCTGTATTTTTGCAACAAAGCCCCTCATGTGAGGGGCTTCGTTTTTATACACATTTAGCGAAATTCGCTACAAATTCACAGAAAACAAACAAAAATAAAGCTCGCATCCTTGCGAGCCGGTACCTATGTATCGTCCTGATGGCGCATATTATACATACAACTATCTGGATGACAAGTTTTTAAGACTCAATGCCATTCACTTCTATCACAAAGATTTCAGAACGTGAACCAAGACGCAGCGGCACGCCCCAAAAGCCATAGCCGGAAGAAACAAACACCTCTTTTCCCTCGATATTTTCATGGCCGTAAGCGAGGCGGTACATCGCTTGCACAATAAAATTGGCGGGGAAAACCTGGCCGCGGTGCGCATGTCCGGACACCTGCATATCCATCGCCGTTTGCACGTTGGCGGAAATGTCGCTGGGGCGGTGATCTAGGACGATAATGGGCAGGTCGCGGCGCACCCCATCAAGCAAGGTGGCGAGCGGTGGGCGGTTGGCATGCATTTCATCATCACGGCCAACCAGTACCAGACGGTCAGCGACCACCACCGCTTCATCACGCAAGAGCCGCACACCACTATCGCGCAACGCCTGCGCGTTTTCTTCGGCATCGCCATAGAATTCATGATTGCCGAGCGTGGCATAGACGCCGAGCGGCGCACGCAAAGCCTGCAAATGCGGCTGCATATTTTCTGCGTGGAAGGCGCGCACATTGTCGTTAATCACATCCCCCGGCAGCAGAATGATGTCCACCTTTTCCTGCGCCATCAGCGCGGCAAGGCGATCCAGTTCGCGTGCGCCGTAGAAGAAGTTGCCACCGAGATGAATATCGGAAGCGACGCCGATACGCAGCGGCGCCATCGCTTTGGGCAACGTCACCTGATAATGGCGCACGACCGTCGCATTGGCGTTAAAAAATCCCCAGGCAAAAAGCGCCGCAAAGCCTGTTGGCAAAAACACGCGCAGCAACCGCGCTGCCCGCAGCGGGGCAAATCGCCTGCCGATGCGGTACAGCGGATAAGCAACCGCTGCCACCATGAACCATAGCCACAGCGACGCTATCACCCAGGCCTGCACAATAAAGAGCACGGGAAACAGGCGGGTCAGCGTGACCAGCAGCAACCCGTCAGCGAAGACAAAAATCGAGGCCGTGAGATGGCGGCGGGGGCGGTCACCCAGCAAAAAACGCAGCGAGCGGGCGAACACCCACAGCAGCAATTGCATCACAAGAAAAACGAACAAAACAAAAAAACAGCGCGGCATATACACATCCAGTTGCTAAAATGGCGCGCCATCATAAATGAAATGGAGAAAACCATGACCTTCACCGGCATCAGCGCCGACGGCGCCTGCAACAACCATGACCCGGCCACCCAAGGCTTCACCTACAACCACACCATGCTGCGCGTGAAAGATCCGGCCAAATCGCTGGACTTCTACACTCGCATCCTCGGCATGACCCTGGTGCGCAAAAGCGACTACGAAGGCGGCAAATTTAGCCTCTACTTCCTCGTGATGCCCAGAGGCGACGAGCAGATTCCCGCCGACGAACAAGAACGCCGCCGCTGGATTGCGCGGCAAAGCGGCGTCCTCGAACTCACCCACAACTGGGGCACGGAAAGTGATCCCGCGTTCAGCTACCACAACGGCAACAGCGAACCGCGCGGCTACGGGCATATCTGCATCAGCGTGCCAGACTTCGACGCGGCTATCCGCTGGTTCGACGCCAACCACGTCCCCTACCAAAAACGCCCGGAAGAAGGAACGATGCGCGACATCGCCTTTATCAAGGACCCGGACGGCTACTGGGTGGAAATCATCAAAGGCTGATA
>CAURDG010000137.1:0-4824 GCA_963523555.1 uncultured Cardiobacterium sp. | reverse complement strand
GTTCCATGGTCAGGCGGAAGCAGGCGCCGCTTTCCCGGCGCACGTAAACGATTTGTGCCTGGTTTGCCACGCACATTTCGCGCACGAGGTAGAGGCCAAGGCCGGTGCCGTGCCGTTTGCTGAAAAAAGGCTCGAAGATGCGTTCTTCATCTTCGGCGGCGACGCCGCAGCCGTTGTCCTGAATGTCGATGTAGAGGAAGCGGCCAACGTCGCCCAGACGGGTGCGTATGGTGATTTCCACGTTGTCGCGCCGTGCGTGTTTGGCGGCATTCAGCATGAGGTTGTGCAGGATTTGTTCGAGGTGGCCGATGTCGAAGAAGACGGCGTAATCCTGCGTCGCGGCAATGTCGGCAAGGATGGTGGTCGCGCCGGTTTCGTCGTTGGTCTGCGCTTCCTGGATGATGCGTTGCAGGAAGGGGTTTAAGCGGATGAGCTGGGTATTGCGCGGTTTGTCGGAAAAGAGGTTCAGGATGTCGCTGATGATGGTGTTCATCCGCTGGGTGTTGTTCCTGATTTTGCCAGTAAGGAAATGGATTTTCGGGTCGTCGCTCATTTCTTCCAGAAGATCGGCGGCACTTTGCACGGAACTGAGCGGGTTCCTGATTTCGTGGGCAATCCCGGCGGTCAGGCGTCCCAGCGAAGCGAGGCGGGTTTCGCGCACGCGCTGGTAGCTTTCGTCGATACTTTCCAGCATGAGCAGGGTGAGCTGCATGTCTTCGTCGCTGCGCAGGGCATTGAAGCTGAGGCTGTAGCTGCCTTTACCGATATCAAGGGTTCGGCTGTCGTTGTAGCGCATGTGTTGCCAGCGCCCGAAGCGCCGCGCCATTTCAGGCAGCAGTTCACCGAGGGTGCGCGGCACCTTGCCCTGCTCGCTAAGACCGAAGATGGTGCGCGCCTGGCGGTTCAGGGTAAGGATGGCACTGTCACCGCTGACGACAATAAGGCCGTTTTGCATATCCTCAATGATGGAGTCGTTCATTTTGCGCAGTTGCCGGGTATAGCTGCGATTGAGTTCGGCGTTGATGCGGTTATCTCGCCCCTGGGTGGAGAGGTAGCTGACGAGGACAGCGAGGAAGGCAGTGCCGATGGCAATCAGCGCCGGTTCGCGGTAAAGGTGGCTATGGTTGCCGAGAGCGGTGGCAATGGCACCCAGGCGGTCGTAGGCATTAAGTGCTTTGAGTTGCTGCCAGGGAATTTGCGGCAGGATGAGCAGGCAGCCGCCGACACCCGTCGCGAGGATGGCAATGCTGATGCCGTAAAAAATGCTTTGCCGCAGGGTCAGGGTGAGGGCGGAGAGGAGAACGGTGCTGAGGATGGTCATCATCAGCAGACTGGTATTGCTGAATGCGCCCAGCTGGATGATGAGAGCGGCCATCAGCAGGAGGTCAAACAGGGCATTACTGAGCAACAGCCTGTCGCTGACGGGGTCATGCAGGGAAACGAGCCAGTGAACACCGAGAGCAGTAATGTAGATGAGGACGAGCAGGACGAACCAGCTGGTGCCGCCGAAGCCGATGCCGTGCAGCGGCGAACGCACCGTCTGGTCGCTCAAAATAAAACCAAGCATGAAAAGGAACGCCGTGACGATGCGCACAACGTTAAAAACGCGCAGCATGGCGGCGCGGTAGTGCATGCTTTCCTCGCCGGTAATCTTGATGATGCGGCCGGGGTCGTGGAGCGGGATTTGCAGGTCTTCGTTCTTTTTCAGGGCAAGCATGGGAAAAGCGGGTTCAGCGGGATAAATCACCATAGCGCGACTGGGCGCGGGCGATAGCGACGGTAGCAGCAGTATCGGCGCGCAGGATGCGCGGGCCAAGACGTTGGATGAACCAGCCGGCAGACTGGGCTGATGCGACCTCATCTGGCGTAAAACCGCCTTCGGGGCCAATTAGCAGACTGAGGTGGTCGGCAGACGCGGGGGCATCGGCGGTTGGGGCATGATGCGGGGAAAAAATCCAGCGCAGACCATCGGCAGCATCCAGCACGGCAGCAAGCGGCGTGATCTCATCCAGCGTCGGCAGCACCGCCCGCCCGCACTGCATGGCGCTGGCGATAATGACCCCTTGCCAGTGCGCCAGCTTCTTGTCGCGCCGCTCACCCACCGGCAGCGCTTCACTGCGCGCGGCGACAACGGGGACAATGCGGCTGACGCCGAGCTCAACGGCCTTCTGCATCACGCGATCCATGGCCTCGCCTTTAAGCAGGGCAGCAAACAACGTGAGATGCAGCGGCGACTCATTGCCCGGCATTTCCTGACTGAGGATGCGGACGCGGGTCACGCGGCGGTCGCAGAAAGCAATCTCGCCGACATAATCAAAGCCGTCGCCATTGAAGAGCGTCAGCGCATCGCCCACGGCCAAACGCAGGACACGGGCAACATGACGATGTGCATTGTCGTCCAGATCAATCTCCATGCCGGCCTGCAAAACCAGCGCCGAAAACACCCGAATTTCCCGCATACAGCTTCCGTTGAGGATGAAAAATATCCGTGATTTAATGACTTATCCATTTTACCCCCACTGACAAAAATTGACACCACATGAAAATTACCAGTTGGAACGTGAACTCACTGAACGTGCGTCTGCCGCACGTCCTGCAATACCTCAAAGAAGCCGCGCCGGACGTGCTCGGCCTGCAAGAACTCAAACAAACCACAGACGCTGTGAATAGCGAAGCCCTCGCCCAAGCGGGTTACCACAGCGCCATCTTTGGCCAAAAAACCTACAACGGCGTCGCCCTGCTCGCGCGCGAACCGCTCACGGACGTCGTCTGTGGCATCCCCGGTTTTGCCGACGAACAGGCGCGGGCGATTGCGGCGAGCGTTGGCGACGTGCGCGTCCTCAACCTCTACGTCCCGAACGGCAAAGCGGTGGGCGACGAAAAATACAGCTACAAACTGCGCTGGCTGGACGCCGTCACCGCCTACATTGACAACCTCAGACGCGCACACGACAAAACCATCATCATCGGCGACTTCAACATCACCCCGGCTGACCTCGACGTACACGACCCGGACGCCTGGCGCGACAAAATCCTCTGCTCGGCGCCGGAAAGACGGGCGCTTGCCGACATCCTCGCCCTCGGCTACCGCGACGCCTACCGCAACCTGCACCCCGACACCGTGCAATACAGCTGGTGGGACTACCGCATGGGCGGCCTGCGCCGCAACATCGGCATGCGTATCGACCTGACCCTGTGCAGCGACAACCTCGCCCTGCATGATGCCGGCATCGACACCGAACCACGCCACTGGGAACGCCCCTCTGACCACGCCCCGGCATGGGTGGCTATCAAACCCTGAAACAAACAAAGGAAAAACATGACACCCATCCAATACCTCTTTAGCGTTTACCTCACTACCCTCGGCACCATTTTGGGAACCCCGCAAGTCGAACCCGATCCGGCACTGATCGCGCAGCTCGAACAAGAACGCCCCGCTGCTGTCGGCAAAAACGGCGCGGATGCCCTCTTTGCCCTGCCCAAGGTTCCTACGGTACCGGTACTTCAATGTCAGACAGACAGTACCGATTGCCTTGCTAAAGCAAGGCAGAACCTCGCTACCTACCACAAAGAAGCCAAACAACACCAAAAAACCTGGCAGAAACAGGAAAAAGCCATTGCCGCCCTGCTGCAATATGGACACTTCCGCTACCTTGCTAATTTGGACGCACCGCCTTACGGGCACATGATTAGCGAACGCTTCCGTGCTACTTACCGCTTTGTGGATGGAGAAAAAGAAGCGGCGATGCAAAGCGTTTGCACCGATGCCGCACTTGGGTTGCACTTTATCAACACCGCACACAGCCAAATATTGGATGGCATCATCGGGGCATCCATGATCGGTCGAGACGTGCCCCTGCTTGCTGAAATGCTGGCGGAAAGCCCGGCAGACACCCGTCTGCCCGCTGCCTGTGACGAAGTCAAAGTGCAGCCTGCGGAAAACCTGTCCCTGTGTCCGCGTATGTACGGCGAATGGCGCGGCATGTCTGAACGGTTACAGAATGCCCTGCAAGCAGAGGAGTTGAAGAAAAACGACGAAAAACTCTACAAAGAATCCGGCATAGATCCCTCAACCCACATCATCGCTGCTAGTTTTCGGCAACAAACCCTCGCCTACGCCTTGCATAAAGTCGCGCGTGCCTGTACAGCGGAGGCTAAAGCTGCCGTCGCACATGGTGAGTTGCCCGACCTTAACACGAGCATTGAGGCCAAAGCGCAATATTGCAGCCCGTACAACGGCATCTGCATCGCCATAGAAGGGTTGGACTACACCCGCTACCAAGCGCGCCTGCTCAACGTCAACCGCTACCTTACCGCGCTGGACTACCTACGCCACCCCACGGATCCCCCACCGGCAGGCTATCACATCGAAAATAACACCCTGACCTTCACCCGCTACCCTGATCACGAAGACGAAGAAGGGATGCAAACCGTCACCCTGCCGCTGCCCGGCAGTCGGCAAAATCACCAGGCAGCACCCTGACCACATCTCGGCTGCCTGACAGCAGGCACAAAAAGTCTGACGCCCCAACACCGGATTGCTTTGTGCCCTGCCCCACTGCCAAGCGGGATAAAACCTGAGTTCGTGGGCAGCCGCCAAGCAGGATAAAACTTGGGTTCGTGGGCAGCCGCCAAGTGGGATAAAACCTGGGCTCGCAAGCGGCCGCCAAGCGGGATAAACCTGGGTTCGTGGGCAGCCGCCAAGCGGGATAAAACCTGGGTTCGTGGGCAGCCGCCAAGCGGGATAAAACCTGGGCTCGCGGGCGGCCGCCAAGCGGGATAAATGCTGGGTTTGCGGGCGGCCGCCAAGCGGGATAAATGCTG
>CAURDG010000136.1:0-4859 GCA_963523555.1 uncultured Cardiobacterium sp. | reverse complement strand
CCAGTAAATACGCCGCTTGGCGAGGCTAGTAAATACGTCGCTTGGCGAACCCAGGTTTTATCCCGCTTGGCGACAGCAACGAGTTAAGGTTTCCACGCCACGAGTTCAGATTACGCATCCAACAGCCGCGCCAAAAGCGTCTGTGTTTCCTGCAACTGCGTAATACGCGCTTCCGTCTCCATCTGACAAGCGCGCAGCTTGTCGCGCAATGCCGGGCAAAACGCCTGCGGACGGTCATGCAAGCAGTCGTGCAGCCGTGCAATATCTTTCAGCGCCAGACCTGCCTGTTGCAGCAGACGGATTTTTGCGACCTGTACCGCATCCTTTTCATCGTAGAGCCGGTAACCTGCGGCATTGCGCGCGGGTGCGAGCAGTCCCCGTGATTCATAGAAACGCAGCATCCGCACACTCACCCCTGTGCAACGTGCCAAATCCCCAATTTTCATGCATCCTCCGCTTGACCCTGACAACGTGTCATAGTCTACCCTTGCGCCATCATCCATACAGGAGCATCCCATGCACGCTTACATCATCCACGGTTATGGCGCGAGTCCGACTGATCACTGGTTTCCCTGGCTGCAAGCACGTTTGCAGGCAGAGGGTATTCCAACCACCGTCCCGCCCATGCCAGATAGCGAACACCCCAATGTTGTTGCCTGGCAAGAAACACTTGCTGCCACCATCGGCACCCCCAAGCGCGATACCCTGCTCATCGCGCACAGCCTCGGTACCATCAGCCTGCTGCATTACCTGAGTGCCATCCGCCCCGCAGCCGTAGGCGGCATCGTGCTGGTAGCGGGATTTGGCGCGCGGCTGCCGGAATTGCCGAGCATTGGTGGATTTAACATCGATGCCTACATCGACCGTATCCGCCTTGACGACGCCATCCTGCGCCATTTTGCCCCTCACATGCACCACCTCATCAGCGACAACGATTACGTTGTTGCCCCCGCCAACAGCCGCGCTCTCGCTGCGCGTATTGGCGGTACGGTGCATGAATTGGCGCGACACGGCCATTTCCTCAGCGCTGACGGCATCACCGAACTGCCCGTCGCATGGGACGCTTTGCAAACCTGCCTCAACGGAGAAAATCATGTTTAAAATCATCATGCTGGTAAAAAAGCGCGCTGAACTCAGCACAGATGAATTTCTCGCCTGCTGGCGTGAACATTCCGCTAAAGTCCTGCGGCATCAAGCCGTTCTGGGTATCCGTGGCTATGCGAAAACCTTGCCGGAAACTGCCGATACCCTGCGCGGCACCCTGCCCTTTACTTACGATGCGATGGGTGAGTTGTGGTACGACAGCCGCGACGACTTCCTCCATGCCCGCAGTACGCCCGAAGGACAAGCGGCGCTGGCCGAATTGCGTAATGATGAATTGCGCTTCGTCGATATGGCACAGTCGGTGATGTGGTTCGGGACAGAAGAGCGGGTCGTGTAAAGGGATAAATAACGTCAAGCGGGATAAAATCTGAGCTCGTCGCAATAAATGCTGCCCAGTGGAGCGCACCAGGTGGCAAACTGTGTACAATCCGGCGACCCCGTAAACCCGCAGTTCCCATGCCCCGCCCTACCCTACTCCTCATCCTGCTTCTCATCAGCACCACCACCCACGCCGCCGCCCCCGACCTCATCCTCGCCGGTGAATATAGCGGGCAGGACGTGCGCGGCTGGGCGATGAGCGAAAAACTCGATGGTGTGCGCGCCTATTGGGACGGCCACCAACTCATCAGCCGCGCCGGCCATCCCTTCCGCCCGCCCGCCGGCTTCCTCACCGACTACCCACCCTGGCCACTGGACGGCGAACTGTACAGCGCGCGCGGCGCATTCGAGCACATCTCCGGCAGCGTGCGCCGCGCCGATGGCGACTGGACGGACATCCATCTGCACGTCTTCGACGTACCGCAAGCATCCGGCACCCTCTACCAGCGTCTCGCCACCCTGCATGACTGGCTGAAAGACCACCCGCAGGCGCGCATCCGCCTCATCCCGCAAATCCCCATCCGCGATCCGGCCCAAGTGGACGCCGCCCTGCGCAGCATCGAAGCGGCAGGCGGCGAAGGCGTCATGCTGCGCGACCCCACCCGCCCTTACCACGGCGGCCGCAGCCCGTACCTGCTCAAACATAAAAGCGCGCACGATGCCGAATGCACCGTCATCGCCCATCATGCGGGCACAGGCCGCAACTCCCACCGCCTTGGCGCGCTCACCTGCGAAAATGCCCACGGCAAATTCCGCATCGGCTCAGGCTTTAGCGACACCGAACGCGAGCACCCGCCCGCTATCGGCAGCACCATCACCTACCGCTACCGGGGCTATACCAAAAAAGGCACGCCCCGCTTCGCCACCTACCTGCGTCCGCGTACCGGAGAATAACCATGCAAACCTTCATATCCCCCAGCGCCCGCTGCCACCTCTCCTATCACGACCTGCCCGGCCACACCCCACCCTGCCTCTTTGTGCATGGCCTCGGCTGTGCCGGCAGCTACGAATACCCCCGCGTTGCCGCCGATCCCGCCTTCACTGGCCGCCGCGCCATCCTGCTTGATCTTGCTGGCAGCGGCTACAGCGAGCGTCCGCGCGACTTTTCCTACACAACCACGGCCCATGCCCGCACCATCCTCGAACTCGTTGACCACCTCGGCCTGCACGACCTCTACCTGTACGGCCACAGCATGGGCGGCAGCATCGCCATCGAAGCCGCCGCCCACCTTGGCAACCGCCTGCGCGGCCTCATCGTCAGCGAATGCAACCTGACAGCAGGCGGTGGTACTTACAGCCGCGCCATCGCCGCATACCGCGAAGAAGACTACATCGCGCATGGCCACGCCGCCCTGATCGCTCAAGAAACCAGCCTGTGGGCGGGCAGCCTGCGCAGTAGCGCACCGTGGGCAGTGTGGCGCGGTGCGCGCAGCCTGATAGACGGCGTTGAACCGGACTGGCTGACCCGCTTGCGCGCCCTGCCGCAACGCAAAATCTTCCTCGTCGGCGCACACACCCTGCCCGATGCCGACTACGAACGCATCCGCGCGGCACATATCCCAACCGCCGTCATCCCCGCTGCCGGACATTCCATGTCTTGGGAAAACCCCGGTGGCCTTGCTGCCGCCCTCGCTGCCTTCATGGACACCGACAGATGACGACCGACTACCACCGCCGCCTGCAACCCGTCATCCGCTACCTCGAACAGCACTACCGCGACCCGCCCGACCTCACCACCATCGCGGCGCTGGCATCCCTCTCACCGTATCACTTCCACCGCATCTTCACCGCCGTAACCGGCGAAACGCTGGCCGCCTACCTGCGCCGCCTGCGTCTGGAAAACATCGCCCGCCAGCTCTTCTACGGCAAGGCTGACATCACCACGCTTGCCCTTGAACACGGCTACGCCAGCTCGCAGACGCTGGCCAAAGCCTTCCGCGCCCACTTTGGCATCACCGCCAGTGAGCTCCGTTCCTGCCAGGATTTCGCCAGCTACCGGCGCGCCCTGCAAAACAGCAAAATCGGATACGGCCTGCGCAAAAACGGACACGCGGCGGCCAGTACCGCCGCTTACACTGCGCGCGAACCCAAACAGGAGAGCAACATGACAACCTTGCATACCGAACAGTTCGCCCCACGCACCCTGGCCTACATCCGCGTCACCGGTGCCTACGGCGTCGGCTACGAAGAAGCAACCGGACGCCTCTACCAATGGGCGGGGGCACACGGTCTGGCGGACGGCGAATGTATCTTCATCTACCTCGACCACCCCGAAGTCACCCCAGTCGAACGCTGCCGCACCGACATCTGCTTGAGCGTACCGCCGGATACCGTCGTTAGCGGCGGCATCGAAAAACAAACCCTGCCCGGCGGCAGCTACGCGGTCATTCGCCGCACCGTGACCGAACCTGCGCAATACGCCCAATACTGGCAGGAGCTGATGACGGCGGTCGTGGACGCCAAACTGGAAGTGGATGACCACCCCTGCTTCGAGTATTACCACAGCTTCAAACCGCAGCTCTATGCGGCCGATGTCAGCTTCTATGTAGCCGTCGTACTGTAACTTCCATCCAAACCCAGGAGAAAATCATGACCCCGATACAAAATGCCCTTGCCCACGTCTCGCTCGGCACTAACCACTTCGCCCAGTCCGCCGCCTTCTACGACGCCGTCCTGGCACCGCTCGGCATCAAACGCATCCTCGATATGAGCGAACATCACGCCATCGCCTATGGCCGCGCCTACCCCGAGTTCTGGATACAACGCCCTATCAACGGCCAGCCCGCACAAAGCGGCAACGGCACCCACATCGCCTTCTTCGCCGAAAACCCGGCACAAGTGGACGCCTTCTACGCTGCCGCCCTTGCCGCTGGTGCCACAGATGACGGTGCCCCGGGTGGCAGACCGCACTACGGCCCCGCTTACTATGGCTGCTTCGTGCGCGACCCGGACGGTCATAAAATTGAAGCCATGGCCTATCAAGCTCCCTGATACACACTGCCCATCACCGCGTGGGAAGACCGCGCGGTTAATCCAGCAAAAGCCATGATCTCCAACGACAGCCGCCGCATTCTGCAACATCCCGACTGGTACGACGCCAGCACCTTGCCACCGCCTGCCGTGCGCGACTGGCTGCTGCACGCGGGTTCCCTCACCCGCAAACTGCAACAACACTGTGCCCGTCTCGACGTAGCGATCGCCCACGAAGGCTGGACGGATGATGACCACTGGCTGCGCGAAGTCTGGCTCAGCGGTGACGGTATCCCCTGGATATACGCGCAAACCCGCATCCCGCGCGCGACCCTCAGCCACGCCGCTGCCCCGCTGCAAAACAGCGGCAACCGGCCCATCGGCCTGTGGCTCTACGCACAACAACC
>CAURDG010000135.1:0-4872 GCA_963523555.1 uncultured Cardiobacterium sp. | reverse complement strand
TTGTTACGGGTTCGGCCTCGGCAGGTTTGTCGTCGCTTTTTGCAGGCTGGTGCATGGTGATCCAGCTGTCGAGCTCTTCGCTGGTCGCGGCGAGGATGCGCGTTTCGTAGCCGTCCGGGAAGGTGAGTACGGGCAGTTCGGCGCGGTCGGCATCGCCCGTTTCTTCTTTGATTTGTTTGAGCTTTTCGCCTTCACGCGCGGCGCAGTCTTCTTTCGGCGCTTCTTCACTGTGCAGGCCGTAGAGCAGGTGGTCACGCAGCGCTTCCGGCGGATTGTGATGACAGTTGATGGCCAGTGCGCGCTGACGGGTGGCGTCGTTTGCGGTGTAGAGATAGCGGTAGAGGGTGACGTCGCTGATGCTGCCCAACTGTTCTTCCAGGGTTTTACACATGTCGCAGTCGGGCGCGGTGACAATCCACAGGCGGCGGCTGCCGTCGCCTTTTTTCTCTTTTTGCGCGAGTGCGACCGGCAGGGCGGCGAATTGGCCGTCACCTTTTTGTTTGCCGGCTTTTGGCGGCGGATCGTCCGGGTTTTTCGTGGTGCTTTCTTTTTTATCGTCTTCGCTCGAGATGCCTTTGGCGGCAGCCAGTGCTTCGCGGCGCTCGCGGGTGATGTTCAGCGCGTTCGGTACAGAGATGATGTCGGCCTGGAAGATGTAGCTGCCGTCTTTGCTGACGTAGAGGATTTCGTTGTTTTTGTCTTTGTAGGTGATTTCGTAGATGTCATCCGAGAAGGGGACACGGTTGATGCTGTCGATGTATTCGACCATGGCAGCAGTGTTGCGCCCGTTTTTGAGGTTCTGGATGATGGTGTCGAGGGTTTCCTGCGGCGGTGCGGATTGGTCTTCGGCATAGACAAACGGGGCTGCAAGGAGGGCTAGGATGAGCAGTTTTTTGTGCATGGCGGGTCTTCGTTGTAAGAAAGCGGGCATTGTATAGCGCTGCTGCCCTCTGGGGATGGCGGTTTTGTACAGTTACAAGGTTTCTTGCGCAACTGTACAATTACGCAGTCTTTTAGCAAAAGCAAAGGGGTTCTCAATGAAATTAGGTATTGTCGGTACCGGCATGATTGTGCGGGATTTGCTGAAAACACTGCATCAGGTACCTGTGGCATCTCTTGCCATTTGGGGGCGAAATCAGGCAAATACCCGGCAATTAGCCGACGAATACGGTATTCCGCTGGTGTTTAATGATTATGCCGCGATGTTGCATGCAGATGTGGATACGGTTTATATCGCCCTGCCCAATCATCTTCATTTTACTTTTGCCGAGCAGGCTTTGGCGGCGGGCAAGCATGTCATCATGGAAAAACCGATAACTTCGAATAGCCATGAGTTGCAAACATTACGTGATTTAGCCAAAACCAGAGGATTAATTCTGATTGAAGCCGTCACAGTGCATTATCTGCCTGCCTATCTTGCCATGCGGGAAAAGATGGCTGAATTAGGCGAAATTAAAATCGTCAGCCTCAATTACAGCCAATATTCCAGCCGCTACGACCGCTTCAAGGCAGGCGAAGTGCCACCCGTTTTTGATCCGCAGCAATCTGGCGGGGCTTTGATGGATCTCAATGTTTATAACATCCATTTTGCCGTTGGTTTATTCGGCAAACCGCAAGCCTGCATTTATACGGCCAATATGCAGCGTGGTATTGATACTAGCGGTATTTTGTTGCTGGATTATCCGGATTTTAAAGTTGTCTGCATTGGAGCCAAGGATTGTGCCGCGCCGGTTCAGCTTTCCATTCAGGGCGATAAAGGTAATATCACTATTCCCATGCCGGCCAATGCCATGCACCGCTTTATCCTCACCCCCAATCACGGCATCACGCAATCCTTCGATTTTGCCCAGGAACACCGAATGCTGCCCGAATTTAGGCAATTCGTGAAGATTATTGATAGCAGGGATATCTCCTATGCAGAAAAAATGCTGGATATCTCGGCTACGGTTTGCGAAATCATGGAAAAAGCAAGGAAGCAGGCGGGCATTATATTTGCCGGAGAAGGATGATAGCCCGACGATTACAATAGTCCTCCCTTTTTATCCACTCACACACATGACCCCGCTTATCACCACCCTGCCCGCTGCCTTCGGCCTCATCATGGGCGTCGTCGGCCTCATCTTCGCTACTGGCGACAGCGCCCACCCCTTCTGGCGCCGCTTTTACGCCATCATCCCCGGCATCATCCTCTGCTGCTTCGTCCCGGCAGGCCTCAACAGCGCCGGCGTCTTCGCCCCCGGCCTCGGCAAACAGATTTACGGCTTTGCCGCCACCTACCTCCTCCCCGCCAGCCTCTTTCTCATGACGCTTTCCATGGACGTGCCGAAGCTCATCGGCCTCGGCTGGAAAGTGCTGGCGATGTTTTTCACGGCGACGCTCGCCATCATGCTCGGCGGCATCATCAGCTTCACCGTCTTCCACTTCATCGCCCCGGACTGGGTGGACGGCGAACACATCTGGCGCGGCTTCTCCACCCTCGCTGGCAGCTGGATCGGCGGCGCGGCAAACCAGGCGGCGATGAAAGAACTCTATCAAGTGGACGACGCCCTCTTTGGCACCATGCTGCTGATTGACGCCACCCTCGCCTCCGTCTGGCTCTTCGCCATCCTCGCCATGGCGCGCCACGCCGCGCGCATCGACCGCTGGCTGCGCGCTGATACCAGTGGCATCAACGCCGTCATCGACACCGTTGAACGCTACGAACGCGAACACGCCCGCATCACCACCCTGCCCGACCTGATGAAAATGCTCGGCCTCACCTTCGCCGTGGTCGGCCTCGCCCATCCGCTGGGCAGCGCACTTGCGGCATGGTTCGCGCAATTCCCCCGGGCCGTCGAATACAGCCTGAACAGCGCCTTCTTCTGGCAAGTCATCAGCGTCACCCTCGCTGGTTTCTGCCTCTCCTTCACCCGCGCCCGCCACCTCGACCACGCCGGCGCCTCCAAACTCGGCACGGCGCTCATCTACATCCTCATCGCCGCTATCGGTATGCAAATCCAGCTGCACGGCATTTTTGACCAGTGGCGCCTGCTGCTCGTCGCCGCATTGTGGCTCGCCGTGCATATCGCCATCGTCTTCGCCGTCGCCCGCTTCATCCGTGCCCCGCTTTTCTTCCTCTGCGTCGGTTCAAACGCCAACACCGGCGGTGCCTCATCGGCTGCCATCGTCGCCACTGCCTTCCACCCTGCCCTCGCCCCGGTCGGCGTACTGCTCGGCATCCTCGGCTACACCCTCGGCACCATCGGCGGCTACTTCACCGCAGAAATCCTGCGCCATATCGTGAATTCATAAAGCGTGGTGGCCAAACGCAAAGATTGCTATCACGTCGCGCATAAAAAAACCCCGCTATACGCGGGGCAATAATCATCATGAGGCAATTGTGACAGTCAGCACTGGCTGTTCCGTCGCGATTAATAATAAACGTTCCTATTACTCTAATCAAGACATTTTCGGTGCTTTTTTAAAAGGATACGCAATACCCTGAAAATACAGCTATAAATAATACTTCTGTGATTCAAGCCTCATACAATAGCGTATCTTTTATCTGGAAATTCCCGTGCAACACTACCCCGCCAGCGACCATTACGATTCCCGCCACCGCCGTTTTTATGCCGCAGAACCCCCACGCCCCTTGCAGCATGGCATCAAAGCGCTGTGGAAAATGATGCGTTATGGCCGCCACACTTACCCGCCTGCGCCGCTGCCGATACTTCCCCCCGACTGGCCCGCATTCCTCTCCCCTACTGGTAAAAGCCGCTTTATCTGGTTTGGCCATTCCACCCTGCTGATGCGTATCGGCGGGCAAACGCTCATCACCGACCCCGTATTTGGCGGCAATGTCTCACCCGTGCCCTTCACCATGCGCCGCTTCCAACCGCCTGCCGCGCCCCTTGCAGAGTTGCCACCGCTGGATGTCGTCCTCATCTCGCACAACCACTATGACCACCTCGAACGCGTCACGCACAAACGCTTGGCACACACTCACACGCACTACATCGTCCCGCTGGGCTTGGGCGCGCAGCTACAACGCTGGGGCATCCCCACCGCGCGCATCAGCGAACTGGACTGGTGGCAGAGTATCGAGCGCAACGGCATCCGCTACACCGCCCTGCCTGCGCGGCATTACAGTGGACGCGGCATGTTCGATCATAACCGCAGCCTGTGGGTGGGTTATCACATCGAATACAGCGACGAACACTACTATTTCCACGGTGATTCCGCCTGGGGGCGGCATTTCGAAACCATCGCCGCGCACATCGGCCACCCAGACATTGCCTTCATTGAGAACGGCCAATACAGCGAGCACTGGCCGGACAATCATCTTTTCCCTGAAGAAACTGCCGCCGTCGCCGCCACGCTTGCCCCCAAACGCTTCATGCCCATCCACTGGGGCGCCTATCCGATGGCACTGCACCGCTGGAATGACCCGGTACTGCGCAGTATCCCCGCTGCCCGCGCCCTGGGTATCAACCCGCTCACACCACTGCTTGGGCAGGTCTTTGATGCTGATACTGCAACCAGCGACTGGTTTGCCGCCGCGTCATATGATTAAGCTATCCAGGTTTGGTTAGCAGCTGCCAAGAACCCGGCATTTATCCCGCTTGGCGGCCGTCCATAAACCCAGTGTTTACCCCGCTTGGCGGCCATCCGCAAACCCAGCGTTTATCCCGCTTGGCGGCCGCCCGCAAACCCAGCGTTTATCCCGCTTGGCGGCCATCCGCAAACCCAGCATTTATCCCGCTTGGCGGCCGCCCGCAAACCCAGCGTTTATCCCGCTTGGCGGCAGTTGCGACAGCGCATACGCTTTTACCAACCTCCCTGCCCGTCGCTGCTAGAATACCGCCGCTTTCCTTTTGATTACGGAGTCCTCAT
>CAURDG010000134.1:0-4928 GCA_963523555.1 uncultured Cardiobacterium sp. | reverse complement strand
AGCGGCGTAAATGCTGGGCCCGCCAAGCGGCGTAAATGCTGGGCCCGCCAAGCGGGATAAATACTGGGCCCGCCAAGCGGCGTAACTGCTGGGCCCGCCAAGCGGCGTGGTTACTGGGTTCGTCAAGCGGCGTCATTACTGGGCCCGCCAAGCGGCGTAAATACTGGGCCTGCCAAGCGGTGTCATTACTGGGCCCGCCAAGCGGCGAAAACACTGGGCCCGCCAAGCGGCGTCATTACTGGGCTCGTCAAGCGGCGTCATTACTGGGCCCGTCAAGCGGCGTCGTTACTGGCCTCACCAGGCAAAAAAAATATCGCAATTCGCCTCGGATTGGCGGCTGATGCGATCCAGCGGCTCGCCGCGCAGGCGGGCGAGGTTGGCGGCGACGAGGGCGGTACGCGCGGGGTGATTCGCTTCGCCCTGGTAGCCGCAGAGAGGCTGGTCGGGAGCGTCGGTTTCGAGCAGGTAACGGTCGGCGGGGACGGTCGCCAGTTGGCGTTGCAGGCGGGCGGCGCGCGGGTAGGTCGAGGTGCCGCCGATGCCGATGTAACCGCCGAGGGCGAAAATCTGCGCCAGTTGCGCGTCCGAGCCGGTGAAGCTGTGGATGACGAAGCGGGCGTAGTGGGCGCGTTTCAGCTGATGCAGCACGGCATCAAGCGATTTGCGCGCGTGCAGGAGCAGCGGCAGGTGGTGGCGGCGGGCGATGTCGATTTGCGCGGCAAAGGTGGCGCGTTGCGCGGCGCTGTCGCCGGCGAGGAAGTCGAGGCCGCATTCACCGATGGCGACGGTCGGGTGGTTGTGGATTTGCGTTTCCAGCGCGTGCAGGTCGTCGTCGCTGTGTTCGTCCTGATAGAGCGGGTGCAGGCCGTAAGCGGCATATACGCCGGGCAGGGCGGCGGCGCGCGTCACGTCCGCCCAGTGTGCGCGGGTGGTGGCGGCGATGACGATGCGGCCAACGCCCGCCGCCTGCGCTTCCTGCACGGTGGCAGCGGGATCGGGAAACCAGTCGAGGTGGCAGTGGCTGTCGGTGAAGGCGGGCATGGCGTCAGCGGGTAAAGAGCAGCAGGCTTTCGACGTGCGCCGTCTGCGCGAACATGTGCAGCAGGCGGCCACTGGCGATGCGGTAGCCTTTGCCGCTGAGAATGGCGGCGTCGCGGGCGAGGGTACCGGGGTTGCAGGAAACGTAGGCGATGCGCGCCGGGCCGTGTTTCGGATCGAGCGCGGTACAGAGCGCCTGCGCCCCGGCGCGCGGCGGATCGAGCAGCCAGTAGTCCGCCCGGCCCCAGCGGCGCAGTTGTTTGGCGGTAACGGTAAAAAGGTCGGCGCGCACGAAGCGGCAGCGGTCGGCAAGACCGTGCGCGGCGGCGTTTGCAGTGGCGCGCGCTACCATTTCGTCCACGCCTTCGATACCGAGCACTTCTGCGCCGCTACGCGCCAGCGGTAGGCTGAAATTGCCGAGGCCGCAGAAGAAATCCATGATGCGCGCGCCTGCTTCCGCCCCCAGGGTTTCCAGCGCAAGCGATACCAGGCGGCGATTGAGGGCTTTGTTGGCCTGGGTGAAATCGTCCGGGGTGTAGGGGAGGGTGAGGCCGTAATCGGGCAGCTGATAGGCCAGCGGCGGCGCGTCCGGCGGGATAGCGACGGTTTCGGCGCCGTGTTGCAGGCGGATTTGCCACGGTTGCCCGTCTTCCTGATGCCAGGCGGCGACGGCTTCTTGCGCGGGACGCGCGTCCACCGCATCGCGCAGGCGGATACGCAGCACGTTTACCCCGTCACCGGCGCTGAGGTCCACGCCGAGAATGGCGGTGCTGCGCGCGAGGGTGGCGCACAGGGCGCGGATGTCGGGGAGGCGGGCGGAGAGGGCGGGGGCGAGGGTGAGGCAATGCGTGATGGGGACGACGGTATTGCCGGCACGGGCGCGGTAGCCGAGGTGTTCGCCGTCCCAGGCAAGGCGGGTGCGGGCGCGGTAATGCCAGTCAGCCCCACTGACGGCGGGGAGAACGGTCTGCGGACGGACGCCGCCGATGCGCGCCAGCTGTTCCAGCCAGACCGTTTCTTTGAGACGGTGCTGCGCGGCGTCGCTGGCGTGTTGCAGGGCGCAGCCACCGCAGGCGGCGTAATGCGGGCAAGCGGGCGAAACGCGCTCCGGCGCAGGGATAAGGATGTCGATGGCTTCTGCGGTCGCGTAGCGTTTTTTGCTTTCGAGAATGCGGGCGGTAACGCGTTCGCCCGGCAGCGCGCCGCTGACGAAATGGGTCTTGCCGTCGTGGCGGGCGACGCCGCGCGCTTCATAATCGAAGCCGGTGATGTCGAGGGTGAGGGTGCTGGGCATAATCAGGATGGGAAACGGTTGGCGCATTATTCTACGCCGCTGCGGCGATGTTTCAGGTGGGAATGCCCGTTTTGTCCCGCTTGGCGGTTCACGCCTGTTGCAGGCCGTGGCAAAGCGTTCGAGAAAATGCAGCATGCATCCCTCCCATCTCGACAAGCGCGGTTGCCCGCTGCAAGAAGCGCGCAGTACACTACTGCTGCCGCCTCATCTGCCCGTTACCGCACCCGCATGAACCGTCTCTCTTTCCACCGTGGCCACTTCGCCCTGCTCGTCACCGCCGCCCTTTTCGGCAGCACCTTCATCTTCCAGCGTCACAGCGCCGCCGTCGTCTCCGCTACGCTTTTCACTGCCTGGCGTCTGCCCGTCTCCACCGCCTTCCTTGCCTTCTTCTTCGCCCTGCGCCGCCAGCCTGCCTGGGGCCACTGGGCACGCGACGGTATCGCCTGCGGCATCCTGCTGTATCTCGGCATGTACAGCCAGCAATGGGGCCTCGCCCACACCACCGCCGGCAAGGCCGGCTTCATCACCAGCCTCTATGTCGTCCTCGTGCCTTTGCTCGGTCTTGTCACAGGGGAACGCCTGCACAAATCCCTGCTGACCGCCATCATCCTCGTCTTTGCCGGCATCTGCTGTCTCGCCGGCATTCAAAGTGACGACAAGGCACTCAGCTGGAATATCGGCGATAGCGTTACCCTGGCCTGCGCCTGCATCTGGGCGCTGTACGTCATCTATACCGGTATCGCCGTGCGCCGCAGCGATGCCCTCGCCCTCACCGCCGCACAAATGGGTGTTGCCGCCCTGATTGCCCTCCCCATCGCCATCACGAGCGACGGCATCCCCGCCCTGCTTGATCCCGCCCGACTCTATTACAGCCGCTGGGACATCTTCTATGCGGGCGTTGTCTCCTCCGGCCTCGCCTTTTTCCTGCAAGCCTGGGGGCAGCGCAGTGTCGCCGCCACGCCCGCCGCCATCATCCTTTCGCTGGAAAGCGTTTTTGCCCTGCTTGCCGGCTGGCTATGGCTGGATGAAACCGTGACCCCGCTGATGCTCACCGGTTGCGCCCTGCTCTTTGCCGCGATGGTCATCGCCCAGAAAGCCCCAGATAAACCATGACCCCTTTCCTGCAATTACCACCACCGCGCGAAGCGCAACAAGTGGCCGCCATCACCAGCGCCAACGCCGCTTGCCGGCGCTCTTCCGCCTGTGCCCCTCCTTTGGCCATGATCGTAACTACCGCTGCCGCACCCTGCTCATCCTCGCTCTTGCTGCCGATAACACCGCCGCCGACCGCGACATGGCAGCGGATATCCGCCACTACCTCGCACAGAAAGACAGCCGCTTCCGCAGTCGCACCGATTACCTCGCCCACTGCGCCGCCCGGCGCCTGCCGCTCCACCCGGCAACCCTGAGAGAAAGCCTTACCTGACCCCAAACACCATGCACAGCATTTCCCTGATCTGCGCCGCGCTTGCCGCCGCCATCCACTACTACATTTTCTATCTCGAATACCCCGCCTATGGCAGCGCCCGTTTCTGCCGCACGTTTGGCGTGTCGCCTACTGAGCTAGCGACCTTGCGCGTGCCCTTCCGCAACCTCGCTATTTATAATGTGATGCAGGCCGCCGGTGTGAGCGTCGGCATCATGTTGTCTTGTGCGGGGGCGTCGCCCGTGCTGGCCATTAGCATCATGGCGACCCCGCTCGCCACGATGTCGGTCGCCGGGGCATATTTATTCTGCACCGCCCCGGATAAACGCCGCGCCGCCTGCATTCAGGCCATCCCGCCACTGCTTGCCTCTTTCGGTCTTTTCTTGTCATGAACGATTCCCGCAACCTGCCCATTGGCGTCTTCGACAGCGGCGTCGGCGGTCTCACCGTCGTCCGCGCCCTGATGGAACGCCTGCCGCTCGAACACCTCATCTACTACGGCGACACCGCCCGCGTCCCCTACGGCGTCAAATCGCGCGCGACCATCGAAAACTACAGCGCGCAAATCGTCTCCTTCCTCCTCGCCGAGCGCGTCAAGGCTCTGGTGATTGCCTGCAACACTATCGCCGCCGTCGCAGGCGACTCCATCCGCGTCCAGGCGGGCGGAATGCCCGTCATCGACGTTATCGCCGCCGGTGCCAAAGCAGCGCTTGCCACCAGCAAAAATAGCCACATCGCCGTGATTGCCACCAACACCACCGTCAACAGCAACGCCTACGCCCGCGCCATCCATGCGCAAAACCCCGCCGCGCGTGTGCAATCGCAAGCCTGCCCGCTACTCGTGCCGCTCGTGGAAGAAGGCTGGCTTGATCACGACGTCACCCGCCTCACCGTGCGCGAATACCTGAAGCCCATCCTCGCTGACGACGCCGACACCCTCGTCCTCGGCTGCACCCACTACCCGCTGCTCAAACCGCTGCTGCGCAGTGAAGCGCCGCACCTCACCCTGGTTGATTCCGCCGCGACCACCGCCGCAAGCACCGCGCAAGCGCTCGCCGCTGCCGACCTGCTGCGTCACGACGACGGCCTGCCTACCCGCTACCGTTATTGCGTCAGCGACATCCCGCTGCGCTTCAACAGCATCGGCGAACGTTTCCTTGGCCGCAGCCT
>CAURDG010000133.1:0-4930 GCA_963523555.1 uncultured Cardiobacterium sp. | reverse complement strand
TATACGCGCCGATGCCGCTTTCCGCATTCATCATCTCGGCGACCACCAGCATGGTAATGGCGATGGAAATCGAGATGCGGAAACCGGCGAGAATGCCCGGCATCGCCCCCGGCAGAATAATCTTGCGCACGATGGCGGCCGATGAGAGGCCAAACGACTGCCCCATGCGGATGAGATTGCGGTCAACGTCATCGACTGCCGCATAGGTGGCAATCACCGTCGGGAAACACGTGCCGATGAGAATCGTCGCCAGCTTTGAGCCTTCCTCAATGCCAAACCAGACGAGAAACAGCGGCAAGAGCGCAATTTTCGGCACGGGAAAGAGCGCCGACACCAGCGGCAGCAACGTGCCGCGCCCGACCTGCCACAAGCCGATGGCCAGCCCGGCAAAAATGCCAAAAATCGTGCCCACACCCCAGCCGCTAACCAGGCGGCGCACGCTCGCCCACAGATGCAGCCACAACTCGCCAGAGGTCAGCAAATTCTGCAATTGCACGACGATTTCCGCGGGCGAGGCGAGATAGACGCGGCTTAGCCAGCCGAGGCGCACCGCCACTTCCCAAAAAGCAAGCAGCACGGCAAACGTCGCCCAGCCCATCCAGCGCGGCGCCGTGCCGCCAAATTCCCGCGCCCGTAGCGGCACGGCAATGCGTTTCTCGTTCATCCTTCCAGCTCCCGTTCTGCCGCGCGTGCTTCATCGCGCATCAATTGCCACAGTTGTCGCTCTACTTCCTGCAAGGCGGGCGAATGCTCATCGCGCGCGGCAAGTGGTGTGTCCAGGCTAATCACCTCGCGCACCCGCCCCGGACGACGCGACAGCACCACGATTTTGTGCCCCAGCCGCACCGCCTCGCGCAGATTGTGGGTTACATAGGCGGCGGAAAACGGCGCGGCCGTCCACAGGCTGACAAAATCATCGAGCAACAAATCCTTGGTTTGACTATCCAGCGCAGAAAGCGGCTCATCCATCAACATCACCGCCGGATTGACCGCCAGCGCCCTGGCAATCGCCACCCTCTGCTTCATTCCGCCGGAAAGCTGGCGAATCCAGGCGCCGGCGAACTCGGTAAGCTGAGTACGCGCCAACACATCAGCGATGCGCGCGCGCCGCTCCGCCGCAGAGAGTGGATGATGTTCCAACACCAGCGCAATATTGTCGGCGACCGTGCGCCACGGCAGCAGGGCGAAATCCTGAAAAACAAACGTCAGCGGATTGAGCGACGCGGCCGGCGCCTCGCCCTCTAGCCACACCGTGCCGCCTTCCGGGCGTTCCAACCCGCCGAGCATGCGCAACAGCGTCGATTTACCGCAGCCGGACGGACCGATGATGCAGACAATCTCGCCCGCCTCAATCGCAAACGACACATCCTGCAACACCAGCCGCCCGTGATAACGGTGCGACACATCATCGACCAGCAGACGCATCAGTCCACCAGCAACGCGTTACCATCCAGCGCATCCGGCACCAGTTTCTCCTCCTTGAACCACTGCACCTGTTTGAGCACATCGGCACGGTTCAGCGCCGCATCCGGCGAGACGCACATCGCCCCCGCCTGAATCAGCCTGGCCGCCTCCGCTTCGGGCTTATCGACAAACACATAACGGTGCACATCGGCGACCACCGCCGCCACTTCCGCCTCAGAAAGCGACTTATCGACCAGCGCCGCGTTATAAAGCGCCGCGCCCTTGGCAAAACCGCGCCGGAAAGCGGCAAGCGATTGCGGATTATCCTGTGCGCGCTTCGCCGAAGTAAACAGCACCGTCACCTGATAATCCGGCAGAAAATCGGCGACGCGGCCAATCTCCACCGCTGCGCCCTGCGCCACCCAGTCAGCGGCAAACGCGGGCTGGACGACAGCGGCATCCACCTTGCCCGCCTGCAACGCGGCGGCAATCGCCGGCATCGTATTCAGCGCCATCGGCTTGATGGCGATACCTTCCTGCTTGGCAATCTGCGCGCCCATATACGCAAACGACGAGCCCTGGGTGGTGATGGCAAAACGCTTGCCGTCCAAATCCTTGGGCGACTTCAAACCGGCATCAAACGCCGCCTTGCTGGCAAGCAGCACATGCCCCGGCGCGTCCTTCGCTTCCGTCAACGCGCCGCCAAAAATCCGCACCGCATCACCGCGCGCCGCAAGATTGAGCAGACCGCCGGACACCGCCGTTATGCCGAAATCAATATCGCCGGAAGCAATCGCGACCGCCATAGCCTGCGCCGCCTGAAACGGCACCAACTCCGCATCCAGTCCTTCCTCGGCATAAAAACCGCGTTCCTTGGCGAGAAAATTCGGCGCATGTGACGGCAAGGCAATAAAACCAACCTTCACCTTCGCATTCTCCGCACCCGCTGTCAGCGCACACAACGCTGCGGCCACGGCCAAAAAACTCCGACGCAACATCAACATAATCCCCTCCTCAAACAGAAAACAAAACCGCGCGACGGCGCGGACAAAAAAACAGAACCGCTTTGTAACACAGCGGTAGGACGGCGGCAAGACGACAGACGGGCGCCAAGCGGGATAAAACCTGCATTCATGTGGGATATGGCCGCAGGCTCAACGAAGAACCTGGTGTTTATGCCGCTTGGAGGACTACAAAAAAGCGGGGCATTGCCCCGCTTTATGCACAGATGGCGTGTTACACATTGATATGGAAGGTTACATCAATGTTGCCACGGGTGGCGCGGGAATACGGGCAAACCTCGTGTGCTTTGGCAACAAGCGTTTCGGCAATGGCTTTATCCATGCCGGGCAAAGCAATATGGAAAACAACGCCGAGACGGAAATGTTCTTGCGCGTCTTTACCGAGGGAAACGTCGGCATCAATTGCAAAGCCTTGCGGCAGGGCAATTTTCTCGTTACCAGCGACGAGGCGGGCGGCACCCATGAAGCAGGCGGCGTAGCCAGCAGCAAAGAGTTGCTCTGGGTTGCTACCAGCACCGTTACCACCTAGTTCCGTTGGCGGTGCGAGTTTGAGGTCGAGTTTCCCGTCATTGGATTTGGCAGTGCCATCGCGGCCGCCAGTGACGTGAACGTGAGCAGTGTAGAGAGTCGTCATGATTTTTCCTTTTGGGTTTGTGGATGGTTTTTCATTCCGAACGATTGTGGTTCAGATGAGCTGTGCATAGTAACGGTTGTGACGCACGCGGCATAGTCATGATTTTTGATGGTCGTTATTGGCTAACACAACATGAAAAAGCCCCGCATGGCGGGGCTTCTCTTTATTCTGCTGGAGAGCAGTCTTTATAGACAATCTGGTCGCCAGGTCCGGTAACCATCACCGCTTGATCGCGGAAGTTGTCGGCGTTCATGTCGCTGGTGCTGAGGCGGTAGCCAGCGCCTTTGAAGGTAACATCGACGTTGTCGGAGCTGCCGAGGTCGTATTTCATCGACACTTTCTTGCCTTTCAGCGTGGCATCAGCCTTCACCGGCACACCCGCACCGTTGAAGCCGTAAGTTACGCGCAGTTGGCGGTCGGCTTCGCACATATAGGAAACGGTGCCGGATTTGGTTACCTTGTTGGCGTTAACCGGCTTGTCGCTGGAAGCTGCTGCGCCTGCGGTCGGGCTGCAATCCTTGAAGAGGATCTGGCTACCCGGTGCAAAAATCATGATGGGCTGTTCGCGGTAGTTGGAAGAATCCATGCTGGAGGTGCTGATTTCATAGCCTGCACCTTTGAAGTAGGTTTCGACGTTGTCCGAGCTATTCAAGTCGTATTTCATCACGCGTGCCTTGCCTTTCAGCGTGGCGGTGGCGCTGGTCGGAACGCCCTGTTTGTTGAAGGAATAGTTAACCGTTACCTTCTTGTTGCCTTGGCATTGATAGCTGACCGGGGCGGCGGAAGCCGTAGCGGAGAAGCCGAGAGCCAGTAATGCAGCAGCGGCGGGGAACCAAATTTTCATCGTAAACTCCTGAAAGTTGAGGGGAAAAGCGCAGGATGCCATGCGCTACCTGCGCGGCGCAGTATAGAGATTATGTGGCGAAACTGTCTTGCCAAATGGTTAGCCCAGCCTTGCGAAATATTAGCATTTTGACGCTGGGTATTTCGCTATGATGCGCGCGCCATCCGGCATTACCCGAAAGGAGAACCGATGAAAATACAGCACATTATCTTCGTGGTGCTCGCAGCTACCAGTCTTGCTGCCTGCAAAAACATCAGCAGCGGCATGAACCCGCGCGACCGCCATCCGGAACGCAAGGGCGAAGTGTATCCACAGGTCAATGACGCCCAAAACGGCAACTACTACGGCGTGGCACCGCAAGAGATGCCGCCGCAAGAAGTGTATCCGCAACAATAACCCCTATCCCTCAACAACAAGGAAATCCCCGTGAAACTGCAACAACTGATCGCCCCGGCACTCGCCAGCTTGCTACTCACCGCCTGCGTCAGCAGTGGCATGAACCCGCATGGCAACCCCGTGCCGAATAACCCGCAGCCGAATTATCCGGCTTACCCGCAGGATAACAATGCCTATCCGCAGCCGCAGAATCCGGTGCAGCAGCAAAACCCGCGTCAGCCGATGCGTCCGCAGCAACAAGGCTACACCGGCGGCCCCGGTCACTTTGACTGCGAAAACGGTCTTGCTGTTGACATCCGCCACCTCGGTACCGAGCAAATCGAACTGCGCATGAACGACAAGAGCGCCGTGCTGCAAAACGCCACGGCTGGCTCCGGTGAACGCTACGTCGCCACCAGCGGCCTCTACGGACGCGGTGCGGAATGGCACCAAAAAGGCAGCGAAGGCATCCTCAACTTCATTGACCCCTACGGCAACGCAGTTGAGACGAACTGCCGCAGCGGTATCATCCGTAACTAACGAGCCACCAACTCAAAAAACGCCGGATATTCCGGCGTTTTTTTATATGAAATCCGGGCGTATAGGACAAAAAAGGAGCTATCTTGGAGGACCTTGTGTCTATAGGACAAA
>CAURDG010000132.1:0-4948 GCA_963523555.1 uncultured Cardiobacterium sp. | reverse complement strand
GTCTCTGCCGAGCAAATGGCAGACGAAGCCGAAGCGCGCTACAAAAGCAGCAGCGCAGCCATTGCAGATAGCGAATACCGTCGTGAAGGCAGCGGTGCGATCTCAACAGGCAATCTGACTCTGCCGCCGCAAGAAAATGGCGAATCCATCACCCTGAGTGTCACCGACACCATCACTTATGATCAGAGCCTGCGCGAGCAAGGCATCATCGCCCGCGTTGAAACCCAATTCACCCCACAGGAAGCCTTTATCCAGTCCATCAAAACCCTCGCCCCGTGGCGACCGAAAGACGACAACATCATTCCCGTTTTGGCAAGTCACCTGCAAGTGCGTGATGATTTGCTCGCTGACGACAACGTCCATAGAACTATTGGCTTCACCCCCTTCCAGACCCAAAAAGACGGTAGCAGCATTGACTTCAAAGGCATTCAATACGAGCAACATTACAACGAAAAAAAACCGGATATCAGTGACTTCCACCTCACCGTCGAACCGCTCACCATCACCGAAAGCGGCAAAGAAGGCAAAGGCAGTACCACCGCCTTCACTGCTATCAAAGGTGATTGGGGTAACAAAGCCGACGGCAGCGCCTATCTCAACATCGAGCCCATTAAGATAGAAAATACCAGCGCCAGCGGTCTAACTGCACTTGAAATCGCCGGCATCAAAGGCAGTGGTAGCGGGGTCGCCTACGACGATGCTTTTGGTGCCTACCTCGGTAAGGGTGGCATCAGTATTAACAACATCCGCTACACCGAGAACGGTCGCGTCACCAACATCGGCGACATTACCTTCGACCTCGATAACAACAAAACCGCCGTTGGCAACTACAACAGCACTTTCGGTCTCACCTTCAAACTCGACGGTGTCTCGTTGCAACAAACTATCCCGCAACTGCCCGTTGCTCCACAAAACCTGCGTATGAACGTGGCTGTTAACGACATCAGCGCCCGCGCCAACGCTAATCTCAATGAAGCTGCGCAGCTCATTAATGCGCAGGCGCAACAAGGCGGTCGCGACATTCCACAAGCGGCAAAAGACAAGCTGGACATTGCCTTCAGCGATATCATCCGCGACAAAACCCGCCTCACTGCCGACCTCCTCGCTGAAACCGATAGCGGCAGCGCCAGCGTGAACGCACACCTTGGTATCCGTAAAGACAGTAGTGATACCGTTGAAACCTGGCAGGCAGCAATGAATGTCGCCAAAGAAAACCCGGCTGCCCTGCAAAACCTGCTGAAAAATAACCTTGACCTTAACATTGACGCCCGCATCAGCAAAAGCCTGACTGACAAACTCGGCCTGACGCCGATGATCGAAGGACAAGGCGCGATGTTTGTCACCCTTAGCGACGACGAATATCGCCTCAAAATTGAAAACAGCGGTGGCAAAATCAAACTAAATGGCATGCCTCTGCCTTTCTAATACTCATTCGAGAAATAACGTGAGTAGAGATTGGTACGCCCAACCAGGCTTATAAACTTGCGCTTTTCGCTGCGCATCTCCTCACCTTAACTTCCGGGATTGGTATAACAAGTCGCATCTTAACAACCCCTCAAAAAAAGCCCCGCATTAGCGGGGCTTTGCATGGGTTTGGCCTTCAGCCGCGTTCGGCTTCTTTCTTGCGCAGGTAATCGTAGATCTTGTCTTTCAACGCGAGTTTTTCGCGTTTTTTGCGGTCAATGTCCGTCTGGCTGTTGGCAACGACGGCGGCATCACTTTCCATGCGCTTGATTTCTTCATCAAGGCTGTTGTGCTCGTCGAACAGGCGCGCAAAGTGGTTGTCATTCTGGCGCAGCTCGGCAATCAGTTCGCGGTATTCGTGTAGCATGGGTTTTTCCTTTATGTTGTGGGGGATGACGCCATTTTACCGTATTTTCATAGGCCCAGGGTTAGCCGTAGTGCGCATTTGCGGGTTTTGAAACAGTAAGTTTCCATTTTCTGGCCGTTTGTGAATAATGGGCCTTTCCACTTCGTAAGGCGTTGATTTTGTCTATCCGTACCCCGCGCCCCACTCCGGCGCCCCGCTATTATTACGGCCTTGATGAGCTGCGCGCCGCTCTGATGCTTATCGGCATTTTCTGGCATGCTGCTGCCGTCCTCTCACCGTTCGCCGCTTTTGTTTACGCGAGCCCGTATCACCGCTCGATGGCGCTTTATGCCACGATTTACCCCGAACATCTGTTCCGCATGGAAGCGTTTTTCCTCGTCTCCGGTTTTCTGTCGCAAATGACGCTGGCACGCAAAACAAAAGCCGTATTCTGGCGGGCGCGGCTGAAACGTGTGCTGGTTCCGCTGCTCCTCGGCTGTCTCGGTGTGAATTTCCTTTTGCAAGTCTTCGGCAGCATTTTCATGGAATACCGCTGGGCGCATTACGACGTCTGGCGCTGGGTGATGCACGGCTGGTTCCTCATCTGCCTGATGGTGTTCGCCGGTATCGATATGCTCTTGCCGCGCGGGGTGTTTGCGCGCATCGGGATGTTGCCCTGTCTGCTGGTCGCGACCATCGGCTCGGTCGGCTACGTCGCGCTGATTTTCTGGAATAACGAAAGCTGGCATCTCGGTGGTGACCTCAGCACGCTCTACAACTTCTTCATCCTGCACGGTGTGCAGTATTACCCCTTCTACTTCGCGGGTTCGCTGCTCTACTACCACCAGGACAAACTGGCGCGTATCAGCCGCCGCACTCTCATCCTGCTGGGTGCGCTGTCGCTGGTTGCCATGGCTCTGATATACCTGCACGGCTTGGAGCTCTACCCCGTCTTCAATAACAACATCGACGGCATCCTTACCCAGCGCCTGGTGCTGATGGTGGCATCCGGTGGCGCCGCCTTCCTCCTTTTCTACTACTTCTACCATGTGCAGCGAGAAGGCAGCCACACTGTGCGCTACCTCATCAACTCAGCCATCGTTATCTACCTTGTCCATCACCCACTGGTCATCATGCTTGGCTGGCTGCTGGACGACCCTGCCCTCAGCAACACCCAATACTACCTGCTGCTGCTCATCCTCACCTTTATCTTCTCCTACCTCTGCTACGAAGGTGTGCGCCGCGTTGCCGTCCTGCGCTTCGCCTTCGGCCTGAAACCGCAACAGCCACGCCACGCCCTTGCTACATGAAAATCCTGCTCTTCCTGCTCCTTGCCCCCGTCCTTGCCTTTGCCCATCCGCACCAGTGGATAGACCTGCGCATTACCCCGGAAACCGACGCCGGCGGCGCGCTCACCGCCCTGCGCGAAAGCTGGGAATTTGACCCCTACACCTCGGAAATCCTCATCCAGCGCAATAAAGAAACCACTGCCCTTGCCCAGTTCAAAAAAGACATTGACCAATACTTCCGCGAACAGCATGGCTTCACCTACAGCGACACCCTCAGCTTCGGCGAACCGCGTGACAGCGCCATTGACACCAGCGGCGGCGTGCTGCGCTACACCTACACCCTGCCACTCAAACAGCCCGCGCGCGGCATGGCGCGCTTCAAAGTCTACGAAAACAGCTACTACATGGACGTCACCTACGCCCTTGACCAGCCGAAACGCTGGGATAACGGCTGCACCCTCACCATCCGTGAAGCCAAACCCAGCGCTGAAGAAGAAGAGCTGGCGGCGAGCTTCGACCAGAACGCCCAGGCACCTGCCGGACTCGGCGCCATCTTTGCACAGACCTCTGAACTCCAATGCGGCACACCTTAACCCGTCTCCTGCCGGCACTGATCGCGCTGGCCCTGCTCATCCTCCTCATCGCCTACTGGCAACCGCTGCATCACGCCCTGCAACGCCTGCAAAACCAGTGGCAGCGTGACCTCGCCGCGCAACTCCTCGCCCTGCGCCGCCACGGTAACGACGCCACGACCTGGCTGACCCTGAGCGGCCTCGGCTTCCTTTACGGCATCCTGCACGCCATCGGCCCCGGCCACGGCAAAGCCATCATCGCCACCTTCACCCTCAGCCAGCCCACCGCGCGGCGACAAACTCTCGCCATCGCTATCGGCGGCGCCCTCATGCAAGGGGTCAGCGCCATCCTTTGGGTTGTGCTGGCCATGGGGCTGCTGCACCTGCTCATGCCGGACGCCGTCAACCACAGCCACTGGCTGAACCGCGCCAACGCCGCCCTCATCATCGCCATCGGCGCCTACATCCTCTATCGTCACCGCCCGCGCCGCCAGCACGACGCACACTGCGCCTGCGGCCATGACCACCACCATCACGATACCCCCGCCACGTCCGCCCTCAGCCCGTGGACGGCTATCATCGCCATCGGCATCCGCCCATGCAGTGGCGCCGTTATCAGCCTTGCCGCCGCATGGAGCTGGAGCCTCATCGGCGCAGGCATCGCCATGACGCTCGCCATCGCTTGCGGCACCGCGCTGACCATCGCCACTATCGCCCTGCTCTGTTACCACGGCAGACAACACCTTGCCCGCCGCCTCACCCACGATGGCGCCCGCCTGGCCCGCCTCACCCGCACCCTTGCCCTTGTCGGCGGCCTCATCCTCATCCTCCTCGGCGCCTTGCTCTGGCAAAGCGATAGTGACACCGCCCCCGCGCCAACCAGCAATCCTATCGGCCTGCCGCGCTGACGCTGCTTGGCGTGAGCCCAGTATTTATCCCGCTTGGCGCGAAGCTAGTATTTACGCCGCTTGGCGGGCCCAGTATTGACGCCGCTTGGCGTGAGTCCAGTATTTACGCCGCTTGGCGGGGCCAGTATTGACGCCGCTTGGCGCGAAGCGAGTATTTACGCCGCTTGGCGGGGCCAGTATCTATACCGCTTGGCGCGCCCAGTATTTACGCCGCTTGGCGAGCCCAGCATTGACGCCGCTTGGCGTGAGTCCAGTATTTATCCCGCTTGGCGGGGCCAGTATCTATACCGCTTAACGCGAAGCCAGTATTTATCCCGCTTGGCGTGAGTCCAGTATTTACGCCGCTTGGCGGGCCCAGTATTGACGCCG
>CAURDG010000131.1:0-5012 GCA_963523555.1 uncultured Cardiobacterium sp. | reverse complement strand
GGCGGGTCCAGTATTTACGCCGCTTGGCGGGTCCAGTATTTACGCCGCTTGGCGGCTTTTTGTCGTGTACGAAGGTGAAATGGGCCAAAACATAGCCTGAGCAAAAGGATTGTGTCGTTTGATGCTGGCCGTAGCGGGTAGCTTTATGGGAATTTGGTATGGGTTGTTATCCGGCTGCTGTGGCAAAATCTGCCACTTCTTTTTATTGTAGGTTTTTTATGTTCCGCTCTTTCCGCTTGGGCATTGCTGCCCTGTTTTTGTTTATTTCCACTGTTACCTGTGCTTTGCAGAGTTATGTTGCCGAATATGATTTGACTATTCGTGGCGTCGGCGCAGGAAAGGTACGGCAAGAGGCTTTTTTTACCGATCTGGGGTATCGCATTGAGTCAGTGGGAAATCCATCTCTCGCTGCAAAGATGTTGGGCTATGGGCAAATTCGCGAGAAAGCAGAAGGCCGTATTGCCGGTGACAGAGTGATTCCCGCTACTTTCCGCCGCGAAATGGACGGTAAGGAAAACCAGTTTGTTTATTACAATTATGGCGATGTTGCGAATGGCAAGATTCAAGCGGTCATCGGTTCACAGAACAAGGAACTGCACGTCAATCCGAATGAACCCGCACTCGATATGCTCGCCCTCGTGGTGCAAAGCACCCTCGATGTAGAGCGCGGTCACGTCGGTGAGCATAAGTACACATTGGTCAATGAAGACCGTGTACGCAGTTATGAGGTGACGTCACTGCCAGATGAGATATGGAAGGATGGCAAGAGCGGGAAAAGTGTCAAGATCAAGGTATTTGTGCAGACCAGTGGTAATCGTCAGACGAAAATTTACTTCGCCGAAAATCCCCTCCGTTTGGTAAAATTACAACAACTCAAGGATGGTGAATCACGCTTCGCCTTGAAACTATTGAATTACAAAGCTCTCTAATGTAATGAAAGTTCTCCTGCTCGCACCCAAAGACTCGCCGACATATCTGAATGCGCTTTATGCCGCTTTGCGTGTGCAGGTTGGTACTTGCGATCTCTATGCGCTGGATGCTAGGCAAAGCGCTAATCTGGAAGATTTTTTTCGTCATTTCGTGCGTCTGCCGCAATACGATCGCATCGTTTTGATGTATGACGGTGATTATATTTACCAGCAGGGGCGTTTTTTGCGTACCTTACCGAGTCTCGCGATGCTGCGCCCGGAGTTTGATCCACCGGAAACGCGGCGCAAGATGAAATCTAATTTCCATGCAATGCCTTGGCTACGCTGGATTGGGAGTGATGTCAGTGTGGCGCAAGAGTACAGTGGGCAGGGACATGATGTGTTTTGGATTCCGCAGATTTATGATCCTGAGCATTTTTATGCGCGTGCAAAATCTGGCGAGTTGCCTGTTTGTCATTTGTACGATGGTAATGGCGAGACGAACGCCCAGCTGCATGAGGCATTAAACGGCAAGGTAACGTTGAATTTGCTCAGTCACGATCGCGAAAAATTATGGAAAGCAATGAGTAGCGGTGTGATCGGACGCGAGGATTTGTTTATTTTTATTCCAGAAAATAGTCATTATGACCCGACGCCGATGATTTGGGCGATGGCCTGCGGTGCCGTTGCCCTGACCCCTGACCCAGGCAACGATATCCGCATGATTTACCGCTGGCGCAATCTGCACGACACGATTTTTTTCAACAAAAAAGATGCACTCCTCCCCATCATTGAAAAAATTCTCACCAATCCACACCGCCTCGCCAGCCTTGCCCAGCACGCCCTTGCCCGTGTCAAAATTTTTCAGCCGCAAAGCATCGGGCAGCGCGTCGGCGAATTTCTGGAAACACAGGTGCGTAATCCAGCGGATTATCCGAAGCGGCAGCGTATTTTTGGCTTTGAAATTTGATGTTGCCCTCTCTTAATGCCGCCTTACGGCAAGCAGTACAACGCCCCGCCTGGCAACAAAATCTTTTTATTCCCGTACTGGCGCTGCTGACAGCGTTATGGATATGGCTGGAAGGCGGACGTGTGCTGGATGTGGAATCGCTGCAAACACTGTGGCGCAGTGTGCATGAGCCGCAGAATCTGTTTGAATGCCTGCTGGCACCATTACAAGCCTCAAGCGATGCCGTTGCCGCCCTGATGGCACTTATTTCCACGCTGTCCCTTTGCCTGTTCTGCCGTATTTCATGCCTCGTCGGCATTGGCCCGCAGACGACATTTCTGCTGTTCCTGCTGCTCAACTTTAATCCGGAATATAACGATGTCCGCCTGCAAGTGAGCGAGTTTCAGCCGGCGATGCTGCTGTGGCTTACAGGGTTGTATCTCTTCCTCGCTTATTACCGCAATTATCTGTATTGGGCTTTTCTCGCTTGGGCACTGACTGCCTGGCTGGCGGCACTATTTGTTCCCGCCGCCGCCTTCTGGGCGGGCGGTTTCCCGCTGCTGTTCCTCTTTTGGCCGGGGCGTAGTAACTGGCGGCAGCGCCTGCGTGAACGCGGCCTTTTCCTCCTTGCCTATTACGCCCTGATCGTCTGCATCATCCTGGTAATTGCACCCTGGCGGGAAGCAGTTACCGCCTGGTTGCCAGCTTTCATCCAGAATCTGGATTTGAAGCGGCACGATATGTCCTTCTTCATCAATGCCAACAACCCCGTGGATATCAGCCTCTTTGAAGGTTTCCTGATCGCGCTGCTGCTGGTCGTCGTCAACGCCGCCAAAATCATCGGCCCGGTCATTGTGCTGCTGGTTGTCCTCGCCGTGACGCGCCGCGCGATGAACACTGTGCTGGAAATGCGGGTACGCCTTTTCTTCGCTGTCTCGCTGGGTTACTTCTGGGCACTGTCAGCGTTTGCCTTCATGTATTACGACGCGTTGCCGAGTGACCTTTATTACACCCCCATCACCATGCTAACGCTGTGGCTGGTGTCCGGCGTTGTTTTCTACGCCCTGCAACGCGTCAAAAGCGGACGCATCCCGCCGCAACGCCTGCTGATTCTCGCCTGGCTGATGGTCGCTTATGCCCTGGCCAGCATCATCACCTTCGGCCCCTCGCTGACCTACCTGCGCGAAGCGGGCGAGTGGGCGCGACAACAGCGTGCCGGTGGCCGTGTTTTCAGTAACAGCCTGACCGCCCTCTATTACGGCGGCGGTGCCCCTTTCCGTAATAGCGACGGCTTTGCCGAAATGGGCAATGCCGTATCGCATTACTATGAGATCGGCACCGGCGATCTCTACATCCACATTCAGGGGCGGAACAATCCACAACAGCCGGAAGACTTCGAACTCTTCGATATCCTGAACACCTTTGCCAACGAGCGCGGCGACAAGGCCTACATCCTGCGCCCGAAAGCCGAATGACGCCGGAAGAACTGGCGCGTCGGCGCGGCCTGCCCGTTGCCACCCTGCACAGCCTGCTCGCTGAATACCAGTTTGCCCTGACTGATGAAATGGCCACCGTCCTCAGCGACGATCCCGCTGATCCCATTGCCGCGCAATTTCTGCCTGATGTACGCGAATTTATAGTCGCTGAAAGTGAGTTGAGTGACCCCATCGGCGATGCACCACATTCACCACTGCCCTCGCTGGTGCACCGCTACCCCAATCGCGTCCTGTGGAAAATCTCGCCGGTCTGCGCCGTGTACTGCCGCTTCTGCTTCCGCAAAGAACACATCGGGCGACGCGGCACTGCCTTGCGACAAGCAGAAATCGCCGACGTCGCCGCTTACCTCACCGCCCATACAGAAGTCGAAGAAGTCATCTACAGCGGCGGCGACCCGCTCATGCTGACCACCCCAAAACTGCAACAATGTGCCGCTGCTTACCGCGACCTGTCGCATATCCGCCGCCTGCGCATCCACAGCCGCATTCCCGTTGTCCAGTCTGCTGCCATCAACGACGCATTACTGACCCACCTCAGCGACTTGCCGCAAAGTCTGCACATCGTCGTACACATCAACCACAGCGCCGAACTAACCACCAATGCCCGCGCTGCCCTGCGAGCCCTGCGCACCAGCGGTGCCCTGCTCTACTCGCAAACCGTACTGCTCAAAGGCGTCAATGCCGATGCGGCCACCCTCGCCCGCTTGATGAATGACCTGCTGGATGCGGGCGTCGTCCCCTATTACCTGCACCACCCCGACCTCGCACGCGGTACCGGCCACTTCCGCACTGCCCTCGCCGAAGGTAAAGAAATCATGCGCGAACTGCGCCAACGCCTGTCCGGCATCGCCATGCCGACCTATATCGTCGAAATCCCCGGTGGTGGCGGCAAAGTCCCAGTCAGCGAACTTAGCGCCGAACAAGAGGCCTATCTCAACAAACTCGGCATCTGGTGATGCAAAATCTAAACAAAAACGATAAGATACGCGAGTTATTACCAACACATTACTTGTTCATGATGACAAAAGTCTTGGCATGAACAGTGTAATACCACCGCACACCGGTAGATGCTGGTGTTCATTTAAACGAAAAGGAACGCAACATGGCACAACAAGTCAATCTCATCATTAAAGAAGTCTCTGGCAGAGTCGTCGGTGAATACATGATCAATGCCGGTGGTGCACCGCTTCAAATTGAAGCGGTAAATAATGTCTATTACGAATTTATTGATACAGCCAGTGGACGTGGTCCAGCGATAATCAATGGAATGCGTAACGGTGATGACCTCGTAGTGAATATTGACAATAACGATAGTCTGATTATCAAAAATTACTTTACTAATGGCCAGGGAGCACTGGTCGGAATGCGTGGAGATGGCTCACCTTATATCTATCCAACTATTGACGCCATTGAGCATACGCTAGCAAGTGAAACTGGCAGTACTACTGGCGCAGCAGTAACAAACAGTGGCAGCCTGTCCCCAATCGCAACGGCAGGCATTATTGGTGGTGTAGCCTTAATCGCAGGTGGTATTGCTATTGCCAAACACAACCATGATAAACATCATCATGGCGATAGCCCTCAACCCACCCCCAACCCGAATCCACAACCTAACCCGAATCCACAACCTAACCCGAATCCACAACCTAACCCGAATCC
>CAURDG010000130.1:0-5043 GCA_963523555.1 uncultured Cardiobacterium sp. | reverse complement strand
AGCGGCGTAAATACTGGACCCGCCAAGCGGCGTAAATACTGGACCCGCCAAGCGGGATAAATACTGACCTCGCCAAGCGGGATAAATACTGACCTCGCCAAGCGGTATAAAGAATGAGATAGGCAGACACCTATGCCTGCTTGGCGACTGTCCCGGAATCCAGCAAACATCCCGCTTGGCCGCCTTCCTCCTGCCCAAACAAACAACCTCACAATTCCAGCACATAGCCATAACCGCGCCGCGTGCGGATGGGGTCCGCGTCCGGCGCGATAGCGCGCAGTTTCTGGCGCAGCGTTTTGATATGACTGTCCACAGTACGGTTATCGATATGGTCGGGGTGATCCCACAGCGTATTGACCAGCTGGTCGCGGTCAAACGTCTGTCCGGCGTGGGTGAGCAAATGACGCAGCAGACGGAATTCATAGCGGGTGAGATCCAGCGTCTGCCTGTGATAGGCGATCGTCTGCGCGCTTTCATTCACCTGCCAAATATCAGCCCCTGCCCTGCCCTGCCCTTCACTACGGCGGCACACCGCCTTGATGCGCGAAATCAGCTCGCGGCTGCTGAACGGCTTGCCGCAATAATCATCCGCGCCCAGTTCGAGGCCGACAATGCGGTCCACCTCCTCATTACGCGCGGTGAGGAAAATCAGCGGCGTCGCCCAGTCACGGCGGATGCGGCGGCACAGTTCGAAACCGTCCGTATCCGGCAGCCCGACATCCAGAATGATGCAGTCAAACGCCTGCTGTTGCAGGGCGGCAAGGGCGGCGATGCCGGTGTCGTGCCAAACGACCTGCCAATTCTCGCGCGCCAGCGCATAAGCCAGCGGGTCGGCAATGGCGGGGTCGTCTTCAATAAGCAGAATCTGTTTCATGGCTGGATTATAACGTGGCGTTAAGCGCCTGTTCAGGGCGGGAAGCTAAGATAACCGCGCCTGCACACTGGCAGGCGACAACCAAAGAGGTAAACCATGAAAAAAACATTTTTGCCACTTTTACTCGCCCTCGGCGTCCCCGCACTGGCCTACAACAACAACGCGGAGGACATGGCCGAACCAACCCCGCCCTCCAAAGTCACGATCACATCGACTATCACCACCAGCCGTATCGTCGGCACAGGCGCAGACAGCACGACCACACAGGAAACCACCGCGCCAGTCACGACAGTACAAGAAAGCGTCTCCACCGATAAGCTGCCCGCACCGCAAAAATACGACGGCGCCAACGCGCAGCAAACTATGAAATTGCTCAACCAGAACTTCCGCGCCCTGCAACAAGCCAAAACCGTAGAAGAAATGGCCGAACCGCTGCATCTCCTTTCTGCCTATGCCGACCAGGCACAGGTGCTCGGTTTGGGCGGCAACGTGCCAAATAGCCAGCAGCAAGCCTATGTGGACGAATTGGCGCACTTCCGCCAAGAAATTGCCACTCTGCGTAGCTACGTTGAGGCAGGCGATTTCGATGCCGCCAAAGCACAATTGCAAACCCTCGATAGCTTGCGCCATGGCAGCAATAAAATATTCCGCCTGTAATAAGCAGAACACAAGAAGCCCCGTAACGGGGCTTCTTTGATGAAACGAAACTGAAAACCCAGCATTTACGCCGCTTGGCGGACCCAGCATTTACGCCGCTTGGCGAGCGGCTTCGCCTGAAAGGGCGCACCGCGTACCGCTTGCAGGTGCTCGCGGGCGCGTTGCAGGATAGGGTTGTTCTTGTCGCTGTTTTGCCGCTGACGGCGACGCAGGCGAATGATGCCGAGGATGAGCAGCGCCGCGATGATGCAGAGGGCGACGCCGATAAGGCGGTTATGCGGCATGGTTCAGGGCAGGTGCTGCGCTTTGAGGGCGAGGGTGGCGAAGGGAATGATGGTGATGAGGGCAAAGAGGCTGAAAGCGCCGAGCAGAGCGTAATGGCCGCCGATGGCGAGGCCGAGCAGGTTGTCGTGCCCGGCGGTGACGCCGATGATGAGGATGGGAATGTAGAGCGGCACGACGATAAGGAAGCGCAGGAAGGTACCGTGCGTTTGCGCAAGCGTCAGCACGGCGCCGAGCGCGCCGATGAGCAGCAGCGGCAAGCTGCCGAGGGCGAGCAGTGCGGCGGTGGCGGGGATATTTGCGGCGGGGATGTGCAGCATCAGCGCGAGTAGCGGCAGGATGGCAAGGAGCGGCAGGGTGAAACGCAGCCAGGCGGTGAGTTTGGCGGGCAGGAGTAGCCACAGGTCGGGCAGATGGAGGCGATCCTGACTGAGGGTGCCATCGGCGTAATCGGCAGCGAAGAGTTGTTCGCCGGCAAGCAGGGCGGCAAGCAAGAGCGCAATCCACAGCGCGGCAGGAGCGATGCGCAGCAGGGTGTCGTTATCCGCACCGCTTGCGAGCGGGAAAAGGATGATAGTGAGGGTGTAGAAAAGGAGCGGTTGCAGGATGGTCTGCGGGTTGCGCAGGCTGGTGTGCAGTTCGCGGCGGATAAGGGAGGCAAGCATGAGGCAGGCGGTGATAACGGGGCGCGCAAGGATATACCCAGCGCGCGGTGTGTGTCATACGCTTTTTGCCGCCGGTTTGTTATCGCGCCGTTTCGCGGCATAATGCCGCTGCGACTTTGTCGCTCAATCCATAAACATCAAGGAGTTAACGGATGAAATTGCAAACCCTCGGACTGAGTATCACCACCGCCCTCTTGCTGGCTGCTTGCGGCGGCGGCAGCAGCGACAACAACACCCCGGCTGACCCGCAAAAGCCCTCCAACCCACAAAAGCCCTCTACTCCGCAAAAGCCTACCACCCCACCACCGGGCGACAATAACGTCAGCGGCGCGTATAAAGGCAACGTCTTCGTGGTGCCGGTCGGCTCCATGCCGGGCAGCCTCGCCGATGCCAGAGCGACCGGCAGCAATAATCTCGCTGTCCTGAACGCCAATGGCAAACAGATTGCCCTGCAACTGCCCGGCATCTTTTCCGGCGGCATGACCAGTATGAAAGGCGCCACCATCAACGGCCAAAGCTACAAGCTCTTCATCGCCAGTGGCAGCCGCTATGCCAACAGTAAATTCGGCTATATCAACAACGGCAACGAAGACTACATCTTCAGCCAGGGTGCCTATACCACCAATATGCCGACCAGCGGCACGGTTACCTACCAAGGGGATGCCGCCGTCGGTCGCTCCGCTGTCGCCAATACCGCTGTTTCCAATTTCACGGCTGATTTTGGTAAAAAAAACCTCACCGGCAGCATCACGCAAACAGAGAACAGCGATGTGCAGTTCCAACCGGTCAACATCAACGCCACCATCAATGGCAACGCTTTCAGTACGGCGGATAACGCCACCGTCAGAAGCACTGGGCACTTCTACGGCGACAACGCCCGCGAAGTCGGCGGTGTCTTCCATGACAGCAGCCAATCGCTGGTGGGTAGCTTCGGCGCCATCCGCAGCAATTAATACCAACCCCCGGAAAATAATCTGAGAGTGTTGGGGCGTCTCGCCGTACTAGTTGTACCGTCTTCGCCACTCCGCCTTCTTACCTTATTTCCGGGATTAGCATACGCGCTCACCGCGTAACGGCAAAAAGGGCTGCATTGCAGCCCTTTTTTATTGGCAGGACGCTGCACCACCGCCCTACCCTGCCCCCGCGTTTTGCTATGATGACGCGGCTTTTTTGAGGAGATATTCATGTTCAAGCCGCAACTGGTCTTTTTTGATATTGACGACACCCTGTTCCGCAAGTGGGAAAACTTCCTGCCCGAATCGGTGCTGCCCGCCTTTCAGGCGCTGCATGAAGCAGGCGTGATGGTGGCGATCGCCACCGGCCGCAGCCCCTGTGCCATTCCTACCAAGGTGCAGGCGGTGATAGAGGCGGTCGGCCTTGACGTGCTGGTGTCCATCAACGGTCAGTTCAACCGTTTTCGCGGTGAAACCATCGCCTCGCATCCCATTGATCCCGCCGATATTGCCGAGGTCATCCGCATCTGCCGCGCCCATGACTGGGATTATGGCTTTATCTCGGAAGAAAAAATGGCGCTCTCCTCCGACCGCCAGCGCGTGCACGATTCGCTCTACGGCACAGTGCCGTATGAGACCGACCCGGATTATTGGCAGCGCCACCCCATCTATCAAATGAACGTCTTTATCACCGCCGAGGAAGAGGCTGCATTCGCCGCAAGCGGCATTTTGCAGCGCGGTTATCAGATGATCCGCTGGCATCCGCTCGCCGTTGATTTATTGCACGCAGACGGCAGCAAGGCGCGCGGCATCCGCGAAGTCTGCGCGGTGCTTGATATACCGCTGGCGCAGGTGATGGCCTTCGGCGACGAACTGAACGACCTGGAAATGTTCAAAACTGTCGGTTTCGGCGTGGCGATGGGCGATGGGCGTGAAGAATTGAAGGCGTTGGCCAAATACGTTACCACCCCGCTGGAAGCGCACGGCGTCTTTAATGCGCTGGTGCATCTCGGTGTGATTGATCGCAAGTCCTGGGGGACGGCATGACACCCAAAATCATCTTCTTCGACATCGACGAGACGCTCTACCGCAAGGCGACGAATTACCTGCCGGAATCCACCGCTCGCGCCATCCGCGCCCTGAAAGCGCGTGGCATCATCCCGGCAATCGCCACAGGCCGCACGCTCGCTGCGCTGCCGGATAAGGTACGCGCCCTGGCGGACGCCGAAGGTATCGAGCTTTTCGTCACCATCAACGGCCAGTACAACGCCTTTCGCGGCGAACCCATCGCCTGCAACCCGATGAGCCTTGCCGAAATCGAGCGTTTCACCGCGCTTTTCCGCCGCCACGGCTGGGATTACACCTTCGTCGGCGCGGAGAAAATGGCGTCATCGAGCAGTAATCCGCGCGTCAATGAAGCGCTGGCGGGTATCGGCCCGTATATCGTTGACCCCGATTACTACCGGCACCAACCGGTGTACCAATTCCTGCTCTACATCGACCCCGCCGAAGAAACGATGCTGAATGACAGCGGCGAGCTGGGCCGCGAATATCACGCCATGCGCTGGCATCCGTTTTCTGTGGACCTCCTGCACGCCGAAGGCAGCAAGGC
>CAURDG010000129.1:0-5098 GCA_963523555.1 uncultured Cardiobacterium sp. | reverse complement strand
AGGAGACGGCGATGCCGATGTCGCAGTAGTTGTGGTAGATGATGTCGTCGCCGTCGATGGAGGCGTTTACCGCCGGGTATTTTTTCAGCGCGGCAACGGCGGCTTTGACGAAGAAGGACATGAAGCCGAGTTTGACGCCGTTTTTGGCGACGAAGGCGTCCTGGTGCTTTTTGCGCAGTTTCATGACGGCAGACATGTTCACTTCGTTGAAGGTGGTGAGCATGGCGGCGTTGTGCTGGGCGTCGAGCAGGCGTTCGGCGATGCGTTTGCGCAGGCGGGTCATCGGTACGCGTTCTTCGTGACGGCGGTTGCCGCCAGCGAGGTGTTGGCGGATGTCGGCTTTGGTGATGCGGCCACCTTTGCCGCTGCCTGCCACGTCGCCCGCGGCTATGCCGTTTTCAGCGGCGATTTTGCGTGCGGCGGGGCTTAAGGTTTTGTCGTCGGCAGGGGCGGCGGCTTTGGCAGCAGCAGGGGTGCTGGCAGCAGCTGGAGCGGCTGCGGCGGGGGCATCGGCTATTTCGCCTTCTTCGATGTAGGCGATGGTGTCGCCGCTGGTGACGGTGGTGCCGTCCTGGGCGAGGATTTGTTTGAGGATGCCGCTTACCGGTGCGGGCAGTTCGAGGACGACTTTGTCGGTTTCGAGGTCAACGAGGTTTTCGCCGGCGCGCACGGGGTCGCCGGGTTTTTTGGTCCAGTTGATGAGGGTGGCGTCGGCGACGGATTCGGGCAGGGCGGGTACGGTTATGGCTGTGGTCATGGGGTTCCTCACGGGGTTTCGGGGATATTGAGGGCTTCGCGCACGAGCGCGGCTTGTTCGGCGTTGTGCATTTTCAGGTAGCCGGCAGCGGTCGAGGCAGAGGCGGCACGGCCGACGTACTGCGGTTTTTTGCCGGCTGGCAGGGCAGGGGCAAGCCATTCGTAGATTTGCCGCCACGCGCCCTGGTTACGCGGTTCTTCTTGGCACCAGATGATTTCGGCGTTGGTGTAGGGGGCCAGCTGTGCGGCGAGTTCTGCCTCCGGGAAGGGGTAGAGTTGTTCGAGGCGCAGGATGGCGATGTCGTCGATGTTTTCGTCGCGGCGTTTTTGCAGGAGGTCGTAATAGACTTTGCCGCTGCACAGGATGACGCGGCGGATTTTGTCTGCCGGTTTGAGGGTGTCCTGTTCGCCGATGACGGGCTGGAAGTGGCCTTCGGCCAGTTCGCTCAGGTCGCTCACGGCGAGTTTGTGGCGCAAGAGCGATTTGGGCGAGATGGCGATGAGCGGCTTGCGGAAGCGGCGCAGGACTTGGCGGCGCAGCAGGTGGAAGATTTGCGCGGGCGTGGTCGGTACGCAGACTTGCACGTTATCTTCAGCGCAGAGTTGCAGGTAGCGCTCGATACGGGCGGAGGAGTGTTCCGGGCCTTGTCCTTCGTAGCCGTGCGGCAGCAGCATGGTGAGGCCGCTGTAGCGTCCCCATTTGGTTTCGCCGGAGGTGATGAACTGGTCGATGATGACTTGTGCACCGTTGGCGAAGTCGCCGAATTGGGCTTCCCAGATGGTGAGGCCTTGTGGCTCGGCAGTGCTGTAGCCGTATTCGAAGCCGAGCACGGCGCATTCGGAGAGGATGGAGTCGATGATGCGCACGTTCGGTTGGCCGTCGTAGAGGTGGGCGAGCGGGGTGTAGCTGTCGCCGGTGGTTTGGTCGTGGATGACGGCGTGGCGGTGCGAGAAGGTGCCGCGTCCGCAGTCTTCACCGGAAACGCGCACGCTGTAACGCTGTTCGAGCAGGCTGGCGTAGGCGAGGTTTTCGGCAGCGCCCCAGTCAAGCGGCTGTTTGCCATGCGCCATTTCAAGGCGGGCGGCTATGAGTTTTTCGACGATGGGGTGCGGCACGAAGTCGCTGGGCAGGGTGTAGATTTTTTCGCCGAGGCGGGTCAGCGCTTCTCGCGGATAAGCGGTGTTAACGGGTGCATTCCAGTCCTGGTTGGCAAGGGCTTTCCAGGCGAGGCGTAGCGGGTCGTCAGCGCGGCGCGGCAGGCTGCGGGTGACGGCTTCGCCCGCTTCAAGGCGCGCGCGGTAGTCGTCTTGCAGTTTTTCGTAGTCGCCCGCCGCAATCACGCCTGCGGCGACGAGGCGGTCGGCATAGACTTTGGCCGGCACGTCGTGGGCGCGGATTTTTTTGTACATCATCGGCTGGGTGGCTGATGGTTCGTCCGCTTCGTTGTGGCCGAGGCGGCGGTAGCAGACGATGTCGATAAAGATGTCTTTGTGGAAGGTGCGCAGGTAGTCCACGGCGATTTCGCCAGCGAACGCCAGCGCTTCGGGATCATCACCGTTGACGTGCAGCACGGGTGCCTGGATGAGTTTGGCGGCATCCGAGCAGTACATGGCCGAGCGGGTGTCAAGCGGGTTCGAGGTGGTGAAGCCGATCTGGTTGTTGACGATGACGTGCAGGGTGCCGCCGACGCGGTAGCCGCGCACTTGCGAGAGTTGCAGGGTTTCGAGGTTCACGCCCTGCCCGGCAAAGGCGGCGTCGCCGTGAATCTGGATAGGTACGGCGTAGTTGTCAGCGAAGAGGTGGTCGGCGTGGCGCTCTTCCTGGGCGCGCTCAATGCGGGCGCGCATGGAGCCCTGCATGACGGGGTTCACAAATTCGAGGTGCGAGGGGTTGTAGGCGAGGGTCAGGTCAACGAGGCCGCCAGCGGTTTCGACGCTGGACGAGAAGCCCATGTGGTATTTGACGTCGCCGCTGCGTCCGCCCTGCGGGGTGTATTTGCCTTCGAATTCGTCGAAAAGGTCGGCGGGGCGTTTGCCGAGGATGTTGATCAGCATGTTGAGGCGGCCACGGTGCGCCATCGCAATGCCGATTTCTTTGCTGCCGCTGGCGCCAAGACGGTTTATCAGGGTTTCAGTAAGCGGGATGAGGCCGTCGCCCCCTTCCAGCGAGAAGCGTTTTTGCCCGACGAAACGTTTGTGCAGGTATTTTTCCAGACCGTCGGCAGCGACAAGTTGTTGCAGGAAGGCGCGTTTTTCTTCGTCGCTATAGCCGTAGCCGTTTGCCGCTTTTTCCAGGCGCTCTTGCAGCCAGCGGCGCTCTTCAGTGGTGTGGATGTGCAATATCTCCGCACCGATGTGGTGTTTATACGTCTTGTCAAGGTAGACGATGATGTCGCGCAGGGTCATATCGCCGCTGAACAGTGTGCCGGTATTAAAAGTGCGGTCAAGATCGGCGTCGGTCAGGCCGTGCCAGCGGTAATCAATATCCGGCACTTCACGGCGCGGGCGCAGGTGAATCGGGCAGAGGTCGGCGGCCTGATGGCCACGAGTGCGGTAGCCGGAAATCAACCCCAGCACGGCAACCTGTTTCGCAATCGCTTCAGGGTCGGCTTCACCGCCCGGCAGATCGGGCAAATCGGCCATCGCCTCAAAGCGCTCCTGCACCGGCAGGCGCGGTTTTTCGTTACTGGCGCCGGCGCGGATGCCATCAAAATACGCACGCCACTCGGCAGCAACGCTGTCCGGCGCGTCCAGATATTGCTCGTACAGCGCCTCAATATAAGCGGCATTACCGCCACTAAGCTGACTTGTGGCACGTTGTGTCTGGTAATTTCCCATGTGGTGTCCCCCGTGTAATCTGAATATCAGGTAGGCGTTATAATACGCACTGTTATGGTTAATAACAACGTCAACTCACAGCAAAACCACACAAAGCCACAAAAATATTCCGGCGGCGGGTGGTGCTTTTTTCACAGGATTCAGCTTTATGTCTCGCGAAAAATACACCGGCGGCGTACACGCCGTGCGGCAACTACTCGATGATGGCGCGGTGCGCCGCCTTTTCGTCGCCGATAACAAAAAATCGAAAAACGTCGCCGCGCTGGTCGCCGACGCCCGGGCGCGTCACGTGCCGGTGGAAACCGTCGCCCTCTACAAAATTGACATGATGCTGCCCGGCGTGCGTCATCAGGGTATCGCCGCTCTCAGCGAAAGCCAGGCACAGGCAGCAAGCTGGCAGGATGCGGTAGCGGGCATTGATAAACCGCTTATCCTCGTGCTGGACAGCATCCAGGACCCGCACAACCTCGGCGCCTGCTTGCGTAGCGCGCTCGCCGCCGGAGTGCACGCGGTGCTGATTCCGAACAACCGCGCCGCTGACATCACCCCGGCAGTGGCAAAAGTCTCCTGCGGCGCGGCGGATGTGCTGCCCATATATAAAGTCAGCAACCTGCGCCGCGAAGTCGAAGCGATGCAGCGGCAAGGTATCTGGGTGGTCGGCGGTGCGGGCGAAGCGACGCAAACGATTTATGCCACCGACCTCAACCTGCCGCTCGCTATCATTGTCGGCAATGAAGCGGAAGGCATCCGCCACGGTCTGCGCGAACAGTGCGATTTCCTCGCGCGTATCCCGATTGATGCGGCAATGGAAAGCCTGAATGTTTCCGTCGCTTGTGGCGTAATGCTGTTCGAAGTGCGCCGCCAGCGGTTGTTTGCCTGAAATGGTGGGAAAATGCGCCGCATCCTCAAAGGCATATGGATAGAAATTGGCGACAAGGCAAGAATCGTGCTGCTTATGCTTGCCACCATTGCCGGGACACAGATACTCCTCAGTTACCTGCTACCACTCCTTTTCGGATGGCAGCTTGATGAAACCATTGCGGGCATTATTCAGATGGTTGCCATGATTGCCGTATATAGCCTTTATAGTCGCTTCAACTAGAACTGATACTGTGTTGGTGAGCCTCGCCGTACTATCTTGTACTGTCTTCGGCTCACCGCCTTGCCTCAGTCCTATTTGAAGCGACTATATAACGGCGAATATCCGGATAAAACTGATTCTGGGAAATAATTCGTCCATGATGGCTTATTAAAAAGCCCCGCTTGTGCGGGGCTTTTGTTAATGCGGCATCACTGCAATTTATTGTCATGCTGCGCCAATAACGCGGCAACCTCAGTTTGCAGGACTTGGGCAAGCTGCTGCAAGCGGTCAATTCTTGGCGGAACCTGACCGCGTTCCATGCGGGCATAGGTGGAAGAAGCAATGCCGAGCTTCTCGGCCATGTCTTCCTGCGTGAGATGACGGGCCTTGCGCAAATTTTGGAGGAGGGTGGTATTGATCATG
>CAURDG010000128.1:0-5106 GCA_963523555.1 uncultured Cardiobacterium sp. | reverse complement strand
GAGCCGCAGAAAAAGCATTTTTTGTGTTCAAAGCCTTTGACCCCGCTTAAACCCTCGCAGCATAAGGCTTACAGCGATTCTTGGCTCCTTTTTTGTCCTATACGCCGAAATTCGGCATAAAAAACGCCTGCTCGCCGCCCTCGCTCCGCTGCCGCAGCGGATAAAGAAGCAGCCACGTCGCTGTGGCGCAGCATCGGCGAAAGTGAGCAGCGCGGCTTGCGTATCTTTATATTGAGATGCCAAGGCCCAAGAACCGCACCGGCTTCATCGCGCAGGTCGGAGAAATTCACGCTGCCGAAGTGGATGCCCGCCAATGGGCGCGGCGCGCAGCGACTCTATCGCCACCCTGGCCTGTATCGAAGGCAAAGGCGGCCGCACCCCATAAAATGCCATTGTGGGATTGCTTTTCTTGGCAACCACCTGCAAACCCTGTATCTATCCCGCTTGGCGGCCATCCGGTTTATCGCGTAGTCTTTGTTCCAAGATCATCCCTGCACATTCAAAATCACCACGAGCTTTGCCTATGCCTGCCCTCCCCTTCACGCCCAACCTCGATGCCCCGGACAGTCGGGGCTGGGGCGGACGCCTGCGTCGCCATCTCACCTCTGACATCGCCGCCTGTCTGCTTATCTGGTTTGCCGGTGTCTTCGTCAATGGGCGATACAGCTCGGGTATCTGGATACTCTGGACCCCGCTGTGGGTAACCGGCAGCGCCATCAGCCTTTATCTTGGCCACCGCCCCCGCCTGCCGCTTGTCGTCTGCGACAAACAGGGGTTGACTCTCTGTCATAACAAGCAGCAATGGTGCTGGCAGGCACTCGCCGATGTATCCGTCCTTAGCAGCGGCCTGCAGCTTGCCATCTGCCCGCGCCACGGCGTGAAGCAGCTATTCAGTCATCCCCGCCTCAATGCCGCCGATTACGCCGACATCGCCCGCGTCGCGCAGAATTTTTTGCACCATCGTGTTGCCGCGTCCCCAGCCACTATCCGTGGGCAGCGCCTGTGGTTCAGAACCCGCGCCACCATCCGCAAAGCCAATTTCACCCTGTTGAAACTGCTTATCTTCACTTGGCTCGTTCTCTTGTTCTTTATCGGGGATTGGCTGCACAACATGACAATATCGCCGCATCTGCTACTCATCGCCATCAATCTTGGCGGCATCGCTATCCTGATATATCTGCTGCGCAGGCTTTACTACCACCACCGTTACTACAACACCCCTTCACCCCGCCTCATGGCGCGTCTCGACGCCGATGGTTTCTCCCTCTACCCTCCTGATGGTGGCATTCATGCAATGACGTGGCGGGATATGCGCAGCATTCGCGCGGTGTTGCGCCTGGGTAAGCATGACCCGTTTACTCATTTTGATATTACCGACCGCTACGGTGACCGTCATCGCCTTGCTGCAGGATTTCTGGGGGAACACAGCCTGGTGCTGGAAATAGCGGCTAATGTTGATGCCATCATCCACGGCAGGACGCCTCCGCCGCAGATGACCGGCCTCGCGCCGGAATACAGCCGTAGTGGTTACTGGCTGTATTGGCCCGGTATTGTCCTGCCGTCCAGCATCCTCGTTATCCAGCTATTAATGCGGCATTCCTGAAATCCGCCGGTTCACTACTGGCGGTGTGCATCCAGTATTTATCCCGCTTGACGCCATCCACAAATTCCTCGCCAAGCGGGATAAATACTGACCTCACGGAAATTGCGTCAATCCCGCGTGGCAAGCACCTGCTGCGCGGCGGTGATGCCCCAGTATGCTGCTTCTTCAAAGACAGAGTAGCCGCTCAGGTCGCTATGCGCGAAGTGCAGGCGCGAGCGGTGTGTGCGCAGGGCGCGCAGTTGTGTGTCATCGAGGTAGCCGGGCAGGGGGATGCGCATGGCGTGGGCGCGCACGGTGATGTCCACGCTGTCCACCAGACGCCAGAAGTGGCGGCCATACACGGCGTGCAGGTCGGCGGCGGCATAGGCGAGCAATTCGTCATCCGGCGCGGTCAACAGCCATTGCCGCACCGCCGGCGGGCTGTCGTGGGCGAGGGCACGGTAAGCGGTGAAGAGGACGCGCGGCGGTTTGGCGATGCGGATACTTTGGTTGCTGCCCGCGATGTAGCCCAGCGCCGGACTGCCGTAGAGGACGTTATCCCAGGCCAGTGGCTGTTCGTCGGGCTCGCGCGGAAACTGGTGCAGGGCGAAGTTGCTGATGAGCCACGGCGCGTAGAGGCCGCTGCCGTCAAGGCCGTAGCGGGCAGGTTCGGCGATGAGGCGGGCGGCGATGTGAAGCGGCATGGCGCTGATGACGTGGCGGGCGCGGAGGCGGTGGACGGCGCCGCTGTCGTTGTCGCGCAGGTGGACTTCGACGTGCCCGGCGTGTTCTTGAATGCGGATGGCGCTGGCGTTCCAAGCGGTGGGCTGGGCGAAGCGCAACACGGGCTCGGATGGCAGGGCAGCGAGGCGGTGCAAACCGCTTTTCTCGCGCAACAGGTGGGAGAGGTGGGCGAGGCCATCCGGCCAGGTAAGGACGGCGTTGCCGTCGTGACCGCGAGCGGCGAAGTAGTGTAGGCCGGCGTAGGCGGAGACGGTGTCGATGCCGTGGCCGTAGTCGTCGCGGCAGCAGTAGTCGAGGTACCACAGCAGGGTCGGCGAGCGGTAATTTTCGCGCGTCAGCCATTCGGCAAAAGTGAGCTGGTCGAGGGCGCGCCAGTCGCTGTCCTCGCTGGAGCGGACGATGGGGATGGCGAAGGTTTTGCGTCCGTCGCGGCCGCGCGCGTGTTGCAGGCGGCGGATGAGGGCGTGGAAGCGGCGACTGTCGTCATCTTCCTGCGGCAGCAGTTCGTCCTGCCAGCGGTTTTGGTAATAGAGACGCTCGCTGGGGGCGTGGACGAGATCGGTTTCGCGGTAGCGCGGGCGGGCGGGATCGCTTGCGTCTTCGAGGATGCCGAGGTCGGCGAGCATGGCGCGCAGTTCGTGGCTTTCCGCCGAGGGCAGGGCGAGGTAGTGCGCGCCGCTGGGCGCACGCAGGTCGCCGTTTTGGTAGGCGGCGTTGTTGCCGTCGCGTTCGATGCCTTCGGCGAGGAGGATGTCGCGCGCGCCGTGGCGGGTGAGTTGCCACAAGGCGGATAGCGCTGCCGCACCGCTGCCGAGGATGAGGGTGTCGCAGTCGTGCGTGCTTTGCGGGACAGAATGGGTGAGCGCGCCGTCACGCAGCAGGTGGCCAAGCGGCAGACCGACGCGGTTCACGCGCAACGCCGGCGGCGGGTTGAGCCGGGAATAAAGGTGGCGCGAGGTGGCAGCGGCGGCGCCGATGGCGGCGGTGGCGGCGAGGAAGCGGCGGCGGGCGGGTTTCATGCCGATAAGCGGACAGAAGCTTTGCTGGCAAATCGTTGCTCTTTGCAAGCTTCAGGATCGTGCGGAAGAAAAAACAGGGTGGGCATCGTTTTCTCTCATTCTTCAGGAAAGCGCGCATTGTAAAGGCATCCTGCCGCACATTACCGCCGCTTGGCTATAATCCTGCCGTCCCCACCACCATTGCGCACCCATGAGCGAAAAACGCCGCATCGTCGTCATCAGCTTTCTCGGCACCGTCCTCGACAGCGGTCAGGGCGAGGGCCGCTGGCAGAAATGGCGGCCAAACGTCGCCCTCAACCAGCGTCAGGATCTCAGCGTGGACCGCATCGAACTCTTCTGCGCCGAAAAATTCCACGACCTCGCCGAACACGTCCGCGCTGACATCCGCCACGTCGCGCCGCATACCGCCGTCAACCTCGTGCCGATGGAACTGGAAAACCCCTGGGATTTCAGCGAAGTCTATACCCGCCTGCACGACTGGGCAGCGGATTACCCCTTCGACAGCGAGCAGGAAGAATACTGGGTACACATCACGACAGGCACGCACGTCGCGCAAATCTGCCTTTTCCTCCTCGTTGAATCGCGACAAATCCCCGGCATCCTCCTGCAAACCGCGCCGCCGAAGAACCAGAAACGGCAAATGATGCGCGGCGAAGTCGGCAGCGTCGAGCTGATTGACCTCAATCTCGCTCGCTATGACGCCCTGGCCGCCCGTCTTGCCGCCGTGCGCGACGACGCCGTGCGTTACCTGAAAAGCGGCATCGCCACGCGCAATGCCGCCTTCAACCGCATGATTGCCGAAATCGAGCAAGTCGCGCTGAACAGCCCCTCGCCCATCCTCCTCAACGGCCCGACCGGCGCAGGCAAATCCATGCTGGCACGGCGCATCTACGAGCTCAAAAAAGCGCGGCATCAAGTGCGCGGTGCCTTCATTGACGTCAACTGCGCCACCCTGCGTGGCGACGGCGCGGCCTCCGCCCTTTTCGGCCATAAAAAAGGCGCCTTCACCGGCGCCGTGGAAAAGCGCGACGGCTACCTGAAAAGCGCCGACGGTGGCGTCCTCTTTCTTGATGAAATCGGCGAACTCGGTCTGGACGAACAGGCCATGCTGCTGAAAGCACTGGAAGAAAAACACTACTATCCCGTCGGCAGCGACACGGAAATCACCAGCAACTTCCAGCTCATCAGCGGCACCAACCGCGACTTGCGCGACGACGTGCGCGCGGGCCGCTTCCGCGAAGACCTCTACGCACGCATCAACATCTGGAACTATCCGCTGCCCGCGTTGGCTGACAGACGCGAGGACATCGAGCCCAACATCGCCCACCAGCTCGCCCTCGCCTCACAAGAGCTTGGCCGCACCACCCGCTTCAATAAAGAAGCGCGCGCCGCCTACCTCAACTTCGCCCTCTCGCCGGAGGCACCGTGGCGCGGCAACTTCCGCGATCTCGCCGCCAGCATCATGCGCCTCGCCACCCTCGCACCACAGGGACGCATCACCACTGAACTGGTGCAGGCGGAAATCGCCCGCCTGCGCTGGCTGTGGCAGGACACGAGCGCCCCTGCCGCGAGCGTCATCCCCGCCAAAGCAAACCCCGACAACCTCGACCTCTTTGACCGCCTGCAACTGGAAAACGTCATCACCGTCTGCCGTCAGCATAAAACCCTCGCTGCCGCCGGCCGCGCCCTCTACCACATCTCGCGCGAACAGCGCGCCACCGCCAACGACAGCGACCGCCTGCGCAAATACCTGCACAAATT
>CAURDG010000127.1:0-5115 GCA_963523555.1 uncultured Cardiobacterium sp. | reverse complement strand
GGCTCTTTGGCGATTTTCAGCACTTTGCGGATTTTTTCTTCCGGCATGTCCATCGCTTCGGCCAGTTCTTCTGGAGTGGGGTCGCGGCCGTTTTTTTGCACCAGGGTACGCGAGATGCGGTTCAGTTTGTTGATGGTTTCGATCATGTGTACCGGAATACGGATGGTGCGCGCCTGGTCAGCAATTGAGCGGGTGATGGCCTGACGGATCCACCAGGTGGCATAGGTCGAGAATTTGAAGCCGCGCCGGTATTCGAATTTATCCACCGCTTTCATCAGGCCGATGTTGCCTTCCTGGATGAGGTCGAGGAATTGCAGGCCGCGATTGGTGTATTTTTTCGCAATGGAGATGACGAGGCGCAGGTTCGCTTCGACCATTTCTTCTTTGGCGCGCTTGGCTTGCGCTTTGCCGATGGAGAGGCGCTTGTGGATATCTTTGAGCTGGACGATGCTCATGCGGTAGCGCTTTTCGATGTCGAGGTATTTTTCTTGTTCAACCTGGATTTCGGTGATAAGCGGTTTGAGTTTTTCCGCGTATTTACGCCGCTGTTTGCTTTGCACGACGATCCAGTCAAGGTTGGTTTCGTTGCCCGGGAATTCTTGCACGAAGGTTTTACGCGGCATACCGGCACGCTCGATGATGAGGCGCATCAGGCGGCGTTCGATGGCGCGGATTTCTTCGTTCGGGATGTTGAGCTGCGCTTCCATCAGGTCGATGGTTTTTTGCGGGAAGGAGAAGGCAGCGATGTGTTCTTTGATTTCGCCGTGCAGTTTCTGGATTTTTTTGTCATCCAGGGATTTGCCCTTGCCGAGCGCGGTCATGAGCTTTTTGTGCATGGCAGTGAGTTCGACGAGTTTTTCCCGCGCTTCGTTGAGGGTGTCCTGGTTGCTGGCAGCCTCTTCCGGCGGGTTGCTGTCGTCATCCACGTCTTCGTCGTCATCACTGCCGCCGCTGATGCTATCGTCTTCGCTGTCTTCGTCGCCGGTAGCGGCGGCGAGGATTTCTTCGGTTTTGTCGGCATAGGGGTCACCGTAGCCATTGACGAGGTCACCCAAGCGGCTTTCGCCCGCTTCGGTTTTGGCAAATTCTTCGAGCAGAGCACTGATCGCCAGCGGGAATTCGGCCAGGGTTTGCTGCACGGTGTTGAGCCCCGCTTCGATACGTTTGGCAATGGCGATTTCGCCTTCGCGGGTGAGCAGGTCAACGGCTCCCATTTCGCGCATGTACATGCGCACCGGGTCGGTGGTGCGGCCAATTTCGGCTTCGTTGAGCGAGGCGGCGCTGGGAACTTCTTCTTCATCATTGCTGGCAATAACGTTGTCGTCTTCCTGGGCACTTTCGACGACGTCAATGCCCATTTCGACGATGAGCGCGATCATTTCGTCGTATTTGTCGCCTTCGAGCGCGTGTTCCGGCAGGGCTTCGTGGATTTCTTCGTAGGTCAGGAAGCCTTGTTCGCGTCCACGGGCAAGCAGTTCTTTGACTTCGTCCTGGACGTCATATTCTTCGTGTTCTTGTTCTTGCTCAAATTCGCTCATGGTTTATCCCGTTGTTGTGGAAGTAGAAATCAGCCCTGTTTTATGTGGGCGGCGGTGAATTTTTCAAGGCGCGTCTGCTGACGGGCGTGGTTGTCGCGAATGCTCGCCAGCATGGCGGCAAATTCGTCACGCTGCTGTTCGCCGCTGAGACGGCCAAGCAGTTGCGCGGCGGAGGTAACGCTGTCATAGACACCGTGTGTGCGCAGGAAGGTAGCGACGCGCGCCTCGCTTGCGCCATCGCTTTGCAGGGCGTAACACAGCAACCAGAAGAGTTGCAGTTCGCCGTCTTGCGGCGGGTATTCCCAGCGGCGCAGCGGCAGGGCGTTTTGTGGTTGCAGCAGCAGGTGCGCCATCAGGCGGATGCCTTTGTCTTTGGGTTTGGTGATGACGGTTTCGCGGGTAGGGCGGTAGGCGGATGCACCGCGCTGTGTGCTGTAAGCGGGGTTGTTGACCGCGCTACCAAGAGTAAGCACCGGCAGGTCAAAGTGTTTCTTCACCTGATCGCGCAGGATTTCGCGGTAGTCGCCAGCAGGTAGCAGGTTAAGCCAGCGTTGCGCTTCGCCTGCCAGTTCGGCCTGTGCTTCGGCGCTGCGTTGCACGCCTGCGCCGTCATCCAGCACTTGCATCAGGTAGGTGGAAGCGGGCAGGCTGGCGTCCATCAGCTGGCGGAAGGCCTGCACACCTGATCTTTCTACCAGCGAATCGGGGTCCTCGCCCACCGGCATGAACATGAAGCGCCATTCATGCTGTTTGTCGTGCTGGGCGAAGACGGCTTCCAGCGCTTTACGCGCGGCCTTTTGTCCGGCGGTGTCGCCGTCGAAGGAAAAGTAGGTTTTGTCGGCACGTTTTTTTAGCTGGCTGATATGAGTGTCGCCAATAGCGGTGCCGAGGGCGGCGACGGCATTGGTGACGCCGTGCTGCCACAGTTTGATAACGTCCATATAGCCTTCGGTGACGAGCAGAGTGCGTTCACGCGCCTGCATCGCCTGGTATAGCCCGTAGAGTTCAAAGCGTTTGTTAAACCAGGTAGTTTCCGGTGAGTTGAGGTATTTCGGCTGGGCGTCACCCATTGCACGGGCGCCGAAGGCGATGATTTTTCCTTTGCTGTTGTGGATGGGGAAGATGACACGCTCACGGAACCAGTCGTAATAGTGGTCATCTTTTTTGCCGATCAGGCCGACATCCTGCAACAGCTGCTGCGGGTATTTGCTGCCAAGATGGTTCAAGAGGGCATTGTTGGCCGGGGCATAGCCGAGCATGAAGGTATCAACCGTCTGTTTTTTCAGATGTCGCTGGCGCAGGTAATCACGCGCAGCCTTGCCGGCATCGCTGTAAAAGGCTTCATGAAAGAACGCCGCCGCATCGGCGAGGCATTCCAAGCCGAGGTCGTAGAGATCTTTTTCCTGCGCATCATAGTGGCGTCCGTCATCTTCGTAGGGCACATCCAGCCCGTTAAAGGCGGCGAGTTGTTCGACTGCTTCGGGGAAGGGCAGGTTGTCGTAATCCATCAGGAAACGGATAGCATCGCCGCTGACACCACAGCCAAAGCAGTGATAGAAACCTTTTTGGGTGTTGACGCTGAACGAGGGCGTCTTTTCTTGATGAAATGGGCAGCAAGCCCAATGGTTGCTGCCCGATTTGCGGGTAAAGTTAATCCGCGTAGATAGCAGCGCAAGTAAATCGGTACGCGCTGCCAGTTCGTCAATAAAGGGTTTGGGGATGCGTTTTGCCATCGGCAGCCGCCGGGCGGCCTCCGGCTCAGGATTGTAATAATGTGCGCAGGTATTGGCTGACAAAAGCCATATCTGCACGACCTTCCAGTTTGGGTTTAAGCTCCGCCATCAGCGGTTTCATGGACGCCATTGTGCGTGGCAATCCGAAAGCGGTTAGCACGGCGTCCACTTCGGCACGCACTTCATCTTCGCTGAGTGCTTGCGGCAAGAATTGCTGGATGATGACGATTTCCGCCTCTTCATGCTCAGCAAGATCAAGGCGGGCAGCATCACGGTATTGTTTCGCTGCATCCTGGCGCTGTTTGACCTGACGCACCAGCTCGCGCAGGGCAATGTCATCAGTAATCTCAACGCGCTGATCAACTTCAATTTGCTTAAACGCCGCGCTTATCAGGCGCAGCGTTTGCAGGGTAGCTTTGTCCTTGTTAACCATTGCCGTCTTGATGGCGGCATTGACGTTTTCCCGGATGCTCATCGTGCTGGGATACGCTTAGAAGAGGCGTTCGAAGCGGCCGCGTTCTTTTCTCAGGCGACGGGCGTTGCGTTTGACGGCGGCGGCGAGCTTGCGTTTGCGTTCTTGGGTCGGTTTTTCGTAGAACTCACGGCTGCGGACTTCGGCAAGCACTCCGGCTTTTTCTACGGAACGTTTGAAACGGCGCAGGGCGATATCGAACGGTTCATTGTCGCGTACTTTTACACTTGGCATTAGTTTCCTCGATTAGATGAAAAATTTTACATAAGAAAGGCGCGCATTATAGTGTCACCATCTTAAAAATCAACGCACTTTTCCCGCCTGGCGCGCGGCTTTACGCGCTTTGCGGCGGCTGCCATCGTAGTTGTGCATAATCGTGCCGGTTTGCAAAGAAATCGCGCAAAGGCAAATGGCCGCGCCCCACCACGGCTGCCCCCACAGCCAAATCACTCCGCCGAAAAAGAGGTGCAGCGGGGCAAAGAGGGCGAGGACCGCGAACGCTTTGCCCTGCCGCCGCCAGACGAACGGCAGCCAGTACACGAGCGGCAGCAACGTCAGCAACACGCCGAGAAACATCTGCAATACGCTCGCAGTACGGAAAAGCAACAGCGCCGCCGTATAAATCCCGATCAGCGCCACAAGCGACGCCAGCGTTAAGAGAAACCCTTTATTTTGTCTCGACAAATCTATTTTCCTTATTTCGCTACTCTCTCGATTTTAAGTAACATTTTTAAAAACTGTTAAATCGCCTCGGTGTTTTTGATGAGCCAGTTGTGCGCGGCGCCGCTGGTCAGCGGGGCGAGGGTTTCGCGCACGTGGGCGTGGTAGGCGTTCAGCCAGCGGGTTTCTGCCTCGTTCAGCAGGGTTTTGTCGATGAGGCGGGTGTCGATCGGGCAGAGGGTCAGGGTTTCGAAGTAGAGGTAGTCACCAAAGGCGGTTTCTGCCGGGCTTTCGACGCGGCGGTTGACGACGAGGTTTTCGATGCGGATGCCCCACTGGCCGGGACGGTACAGTCCGGGTTCGTTTGAGGTGATCATCCCTGCTTTCATGCCGCTCGCGCTGTGGATGGGGGCGTAGTAGGAAAGCACTTGCGGCCCTTCGTGTACGTTCAGGAAGTAGCCGACGCCGTGGCCGGTGCCGTGGCCGTAGTTGCATTGTTCGCGCCACATTGGAGCACGGCAGACGGCATCCAGCAGCGGGGCGGCGATGCCGTCGGGGAAGACGGTTTCCGCAAGGGCAATATGTGCTTTCAGGACGAGGGTGTAGTCGCGCTGCATGGCGGCGCTCGGCGTGCCGATGGGGATAACGCGGGTGATATCGGTGGTGCCGTTCTGGTATTGGCCGCCGGAGTCGATGAGGAGCAGGCCGTCGC
>CAURDG010000126.1:0-5236 GCA_963523555.1 uncultured Cardiobacterium sp. | reverse complement strand
GGGCCCAGTGTTTACGCCGCTTGACGGGCCCAGCATTTACGCCGCTTGGCGGGCCAGTAATGGCACCACTTAGCGGTCGCCCTGCCCTTCTCTGAAACCTGGCGTTTGTCCCGCTTGGCGCAAGCCCAGTGTTTACACCGCTTGGTCATGGAAATCTCCCTATCTCGTGACCAGCCAGGAAAGCGCCGTCGGGCACAATAGCCTCCCGTCTCAGAGCAGGGGCTCGTAGCGTTTGCAGATATTTCGTCAACGACCGGGCTAAGGTGATTTGTCAAAAATGGCGCAATAAAAAACCCCTTTCCGGGTCAGGAAAGGGGTTTAACTTGTCAATATCCTATTGTTGCGTAGCCGGGGCAGTGGCAGCCTGGAATTGCCCGACGGGAGCCAGTCGCTGCACCTGAGCCTTATTGGGGGGCGCAATCGTGCTGATATGGGTAATGGTGAAGTAAGTGACCAGTGCAAGCGCAATAGGGGCAAGCAGGACACTGGAAATCAGGGCAACGGGAACGTTATTTTCGGATTGGGCAGTCATGAATGTCTCCATAAGATGTAAAAAGGGACGCTATTTATACCAAATGTTTGCGCAGGTGTATAAACCCCCGGCAACCTCTCTCCGCACCCTGGGCAAGGAAGCACCCCGCCCCACGCCAAGCGGATACATATCGGGCTCTTGCCTGATGGGCTAAGAAACTGCGGTAAAAACAGCCAAATCCGTAACATTCCGCCCATTAGCGCAGGAAATGGTGATTTAACCGAAGCAGTGGGCAGTTGCCGCACCGGAAAGCCACACGATACAATCCATCCGTGCGCTGCCCCTATTTGGGGCTTTTCATTAAGCGTAATACCAATCAGGAATCCCCCCGCATGAGTGCTATCCTTACCGCTACACAACTCAGCAAAATTTTCGGCAACTTTACCGCCGTCAACCAAGTGAACATCCACATCAACGCCGGCGAAATGATCGCCCTTGCCGGACACAACGGCGCTGGCAAATCTACCCTGATGAAAATGCTGCTCGGCCTGCTTGCGCCGACAAGCGGCAATATCAGCATCAATGGCCACGGCGCGACCAGCCTCGCCGCGCGGCAGCTTATCGGCTACCTGCCGGAAACTGTTGCCCTTTATCCAAACATGACGGGCTTTGAAACGCTGGATTTCTTCGCCGACCTCAAACATGTCAGCCGCGAGCGCAACCGCGAACTGCTCACCCGCGTCGGCATTATCGAGGCGGCGAAAAAACGCGTCAGTACCTATTCCAAGGGGATGCGGCAGCGTCTCGCCCTTGCGCAAGCCCTGCTCGGCCAGCCGAAAATCCTGCTGCTGGACGAACCGACTACCGGCCTTGACCCCGCCTCACGGGCCGATTTCTACCGCATCCTCGATGAACTGCGCGCACAAGGCACCGCTATCCTCCTTTCCTCACACGCCCTTGCCGAACTTGCCGACCAGGCCGACCGCATCGTCATCATGAAAAGCGGCGTGAAAACCGCCGACGGCGACCTGCACGCCCTGCGCCGCGACGCCGGCCTGCCAACACGCCTGCGCGCCTGGTTTGACGGTGCCGTCAACCTGCCCGCACCGTGGCAGAAAGAAGGCAACGGCTGGACCTGCGCCAGCAGCGAGGCGGATAAAGTCGCGCGTCTCAGTGAATTATGGCAGGCGGGACAACCGACAAATATCGACATCCTCCCGCCTGCGCTGGATGATCTCTACGCCCACTTCCTGCGCCGCGAAGAAAATACACCTGCCGCCGAAACAGACCAAGGAAACCCATGAAAACGCTCCTCACCCTTGCCCGCAAAGAAATCAAAGACGGCCTGCGTAACCGTTGGGTGCTGGCTATCGCCCTCCTACTCGCCGCCTTTGCCTTGACGCTTGCCTTCCTCGGCAGCGCCCCGGCGGGCGAAACCAAAGCCAGTCCACTTGCCATCACCGTGGTCAGCCTCGCCACACTGAACATCTACCTCATCCCGCTCATCGCCCTGCTCCTTTCCTACGACGCCATCATCGGCGAAATCGAGCGCGGCACCATGGCACTCGTCCTCACCTACCCGCTAGCGCGCTGGCATATCGTCATTGGCAAATTCCTCGGTCAAAGCGCTATCCTCGCTATCGCTATCGCCATCGGTTACAGCATCGCGGGGCTGGCTGTCGCCCTGCTGCACAAAAAAACCGGCTTCAGCTGGGCGGTGTGGCAACCCTTCATCAAAATGACGGTCACCACCCTGCTGCTCGGCGCCGTCTTCCTCGCCATCGGTTACGTCCTCTCAGCGCTGGCCAAACAGCGCGGCAGCGCCGCAGGCATGGCCATCGGCGTGTGGCTCTTCTTCGTGCTGCTCTATGACTTTGCCCTGCTCGGCGCACTTATTGCCGACAAAGGCCAGCACATCAGCGCAAACATCTTGAACGCGCTCCTGCTCGCTAACCCCACCGACACCTACCGCCTCTACAACCTGAGCGGTAACGTGGCAAGCGGCCTTGGCGCACAAAACGGCATCGCCAGCGGCGTACTGCTTACCACCCTGCTGTTGTGGATTGCCGCACCGCTGGGCTTGGGGATAGTGCTGTTCAGACGGAAAACACTATGAGAAGAGCAGGCGCAAGCCTGCTTTTTTGTATCTGTGTGCCTGAAACAGCCATCAAGAAACCAGGATTTATCCCGCTTGGCAACTTGCCTGCGGGTCCAGTGTTTATTACGGGCACGCGCAAGCGGGATGAATGCCGGATTTTAGTTGCCTGCGTTTTGCCGCGCCGCTTCCTTCATGCCACCGTGTCGCTGGTTTTCTGCGGGTAATACTTCCCGACCGCTGCGGTCGCAGGCGCAGCTTCTGCCATCTGCCGCATTTCCGGGTTGAGGTCGAGTTTGGCGAAAAGGGCGGCATCGCGGTCTTCCGTCGGGTTCGGCGTGGTCAGCAGTTTGCAGCCGTAGAAGATGCTGTTCGCACCCGCCATGAAGCACAGCGCCTGCATCTGTTCGTTCATGCTTTCCCGCCCGGCGGAAAGACGCACTGCACTCGCTGGCATCATGATGCGGGCGACGGCAATGACGCGGATGAAGTCGAAGGGTTCGAGATCGTCCGCCTGCGCCAGCGGCGTGCCCTGGACACGCACAAGCTGGTTGATGGGCACACTTTCCGGCGGTGGATCGAGGTTGGCGAGTTCGACCAGCATGGCGAGGCGGTCGTCGTCTTCTTCGCCCATGCCGAGGATGCCGCCCGAGCAGATTTTCATGCCGGCGTTGCGCACGTGTTGCAGGGTGTGCAGGCGGTCGTCGTAGTTGCGGGTGGTGATGATTTCGCCGTAGTAACGGCGGCTGGTGTCGAGATTATGGTTGTAATAATCGAGCCCAGCGTCGGCCAATGTTTGCGCCTTGTTTTCATCGAGCATGCCGAGGGTCATGCAGGTTTCCATGCCCAGCGCCTTGACGCGGCGCACGACTTCGACGAGATACGGCATATCCTTCTCTTTCGGATCACGCCAAGCCGCGCCCATGCAGAAGCGGGTCGCCCCCTGGGCACGGGCGCGTTCGGCGGCGCTGACGATGTCGTCAATTTTCAGCAGGGTTTCGCGGGCGACGCCCGTCTGATAGCGCGCACTTTGCGGGCAGTATTTGCAGTCTTCGGGACAAGCCCCGGTCTTGATGGAAAGCAGGGTGCTGATCTGGATATGCTGCGGGTCGTGGTGGGCGCGGTGCACGGTTTGCGCCTGATAGAGCAGTTCCATGAAAGGCAGTTGATAGAGCGCTTGCGCGCGGGCGAGGGTCCAGCGGGTCATATGGGTGTGTCTGTGGTGTGGGGGGCTAAGTGTACAATACTGCCCGCCCGCTCCGTCAGGGCACAACACCCTGCCTATCCGCATTCGTACACTGCTGGTGGCGTTATCAAGGACATTTATGCAAGACCCCCGCACCACCACCTATGCCGCACCACTTTTGCTTATCGGCTGCGTTATTTTCGGGCTTGGCAGCCTGATCGTGAAATTCGTCGCCGTCGGCTCCTACGCCATCGCCTTCTGGCGTCTTGCCATTGCCGCCGTCATCTTTTTTATTCTCGCGCGCTTCTGCCACCACCCCTTCCCGCAGAACCGCCGGGCTATCAGCGCTGCGCTGCTGTCCGGCGTCTGCCTCGCTTTCGATCTTGCCCTGTGGCACGAAAGCATCCATGCCGTCGGCCCCGGTATTTCCACCTTGCTGAACAGCCTGCAAATTTTCTTCCTCACCGCGATTGGCATAGCCTTCTTCGGAGAACGGCTGAACCCCCTGCAAAGCATCAGTCTGCTGCTTGCTATCAGTGGCGTGGCACTCATCGGTAGCCCTGAGTTCGGGCATAACGGTAACGCTGTGTGGGGTTTTATCAGCGGCACGGCCTCAGGCGCGCTGCTGGCGCTTTCCATGCTCTGTGTGCGCAGGACACACCAGATCGAGAAAACCAGCCTCTTCCCGCTGATGATGATTTTAAGCCTGGGTGGCGCACTGGCACTGTTTCTCCCAGCACTCATCTTCGACTGGGGCACGCTCTACCCGACAACGTTGCGCGACGTAACTCTGGTTTTCATTTATGGTGCTGTAATGCAGTGCTTCGCCTGGGGACTGATTGCCTACGCCATCCCGCTGCTGTCGCTATCCCTGACTGGGCTGCTACTGCTTTCCGAACCGGTCGCCGCGCTGGTTATCGACTATTTCTGGCTGCATAAACCCATCAACGCCGTGCAATGGGCTGGTGCGGCACTGACGCTTGCCGCCATCTATCTGGGCTCGCTGAAGGGAAAACATTGAACGGATACCAGGCGAAATATAGTTAAACAATATCAACGCAGTAACTATTAAAATCATGACCTACCCAGTCCATATCCGTAAGAACATCCTTGCGGAACTTAAACATCACATCTTTTGCGAAGTGGTAGCCAGACACCGCATCAGTCCCAATGCCCTCTCCACCTAGAAAAAACACTACGGTAAAAAGATAGCCACCGCGCGACATCCCGCTTTCTCACAGAAGAAATCGAACATCCTGGTAACCAGTAATTCATAAGCGACAAGACATGCTGAATACGCTACAGACGAGGGACATACGGGGCTGTAGTTTCCACTGAATAATCGGTTCTCAACTCAATAGAGAAGAGGGGGATGGTTTGAACGGTTGGGAAAACAATAACAGTTACCCAATATGAATGCTCCGCCGTTTTATGGCTAATGTACTTAATTATTCATACAGATATTAAATAATAGGTCAATATT
>CAURDG010000125.1:0-5237 GCA_963523555.1 uncultured Cardiobacterium sp. | reverse complement strand
CTGGATGGATAACGTCGTCAAAAACGGCCAGCCATAACCCGCCAAGCGGGATAAACACTGGCTTTCCGCCGTTACTAAAAAACCGCCCCGAAGGGCGGTTTTTTGTTGGGCAACCTCACACGTCCCAGTTCTTGAAGCCGGTCAACCAGCGCGCGAAGTTAGGGTCGCGGTGGTCAAAGAAGCTGTTTGGCAGGCTGGTAGCCAGTGCGCTGTGGCCGGTATCCAGCGTGGTGAGGCGCAGCATGTCGTCGCTATTCAGTTCGAAGTCGAAGATGGCCTGGTTTTCCCGCATCCGTTCGGGGCGCACGGTTTTCACCAGCGAGACGATGTCCCGTTGGTAGAGCCAGCGCAGTGCCACTTGTCCCGCCGTTTTGCCGTATTTCTGGCCGATTTCAACGAGTAGCGGCTGGTTGAAGAAGTCGTATTTGCCCTCGGCGAATGAGCCCCAGGCCGCGACGGTGATGCCGTTCGCCTGCATGTAGCCCACTTCGCGCGTCTGCTGGTGGAAGGGGTTGACCTCAATCTGGTTCACCATCGGCGCGATGCGGTTAAAGGTGGCGAGATCGACGAGGCGATCGCTGTGGAAGTTACTGACGCCGATGGCGCGGATTTTTCCCGCGTCGAAAAGTTCTTCGATGGCGCGCCATGCCCCGTGTACGTCGCCGTAGGGCTGGTGGATGAGGTAGAGGTCGAGATAGTCGAGTTGCAGACGGTTCAGGCTGCGCTCGAATTGTGCTTTGGCGGCGTCGTAGCTGGCGCTGTTCAGCCACAGTTTGGTGGTGATGAAGATTTCTTCCCGCTTGATACCGCTCGCGCGGATGGCACGGCCGACTTGTTCTTCGTTGAAGTAGGCGGCAGCGGTGTCGATGTGGCGGTAGCCACTAGCAATGGCATCTATGACGACGCGTTCGCATTCTTCAGGGGTCACTTGATAGACGCCGAAGCCAAGCATCGGGATGGTAACGCCGTTGGTCAGGGTGGCAGTGGGCTGGGTCATGGGGTTTTCCTGGTGGTGGATGAAGTGGGCATTGTAAGCAGCGGGAACGAACGAATAAACGCTATCGCGAGCAGGCAGTCAGGGGAAGTGCTTTAATGAGCGGCATCAAGACAAATAAGGAGATCCCATGAACGTCAACGACAGCGTTTTCCGCCAACTGGTCACAGCCGCCACCCGGGCGCCGTCTGGACACAACAGCCAGCCCTGGCATTTTCGCGCCACCGCCGATGGCATCACCATCCTGCCCGACCCGGCGCGGACACTGCCCGCCGTCGATGGCGACCAGCGCGAGCTCCTCATCAGCCTCGGCTGCGCGCTGGAAAACCTCTGCCTGCACGCCACCACTCTGCACTACGCCAGCACAGCGAGCATCAGCACCGATGGCCGTATTGACGTACATCTGCGCGCGGAGGATGCCCTGCCCGCCGACCCGCTCGCTGCCAGCATCACGCGCCGCCAGACCAACCGCGCGACCTGCGATGGGCGAATGGTGCCGGACGACGTTCTGCAAATCCTGCTGGCGGAAGCAACCGAAAACATCCACATCCATGCCTTCGCCCGCGACACGCCGGCCTTCACCCAACTGGGTGATGCTATCCGCCGGGGTAACGACGTACAGATGAACGACCCCGCCTTCAAAAACGAACTGCTGAGCTGGATACGCTATAACCGGAAACACAGCGAGGCGCACAACGACGGCATCAGCAACGCCGTGCTGGGCGCACCCAACCTGCCACGCTGGCTGGCGAAAATCATCGTCAAAAGCATGATGAACGGCAAAACCCAGAACAAAACCGACGCTAAACATCTCGCCGCCGCCTCGCATCTGCTCCTTATCAGCAGCGACAGCGACGACAACGCCGCCCGCATCGCGACCGGCCGCGTCCTGCAACGCCTGCTATTGCGTCTGAGTGCTGCGAACCTCGCCTGCGCCTTCCTCAACCAGCCCTGCGAAGTAGCGGCCATCCGCGCCGAACTGCGCGAAACGCTGCCCATCAGCCACGCCTATCCGCAAATCCTGCTGCGCATCGGCTATGCCGCTGAACAACCCTACTCGCTCCGCCGCCCTGTCGAGGAAGTCATCATGACCACTACTTGAGTTGCCGCCGCCGGACTTCGCATCTGCCAAGAGGCGTGGTTACCGGGCCGCCAAGCGGTGTCGTTACTGGGTTTGCGTCAAGCGGCGTCATTACTGGGCCCGCCAAGCGGGCTGTTGCGAGGGTTTATCGCGTATGAAGGTTGCCGGAGAAGCAGCCGCTCCAACGGACAAAAACGGCCTGCGAAGCGGGAACACAGCCGCGTAAAATAAGCGCGCTACTTCCAACCACCACAAGGACACCCCGTGGCACAAATCCTCACCCCCCTGAAAAAAAGCAAAATGACGGTCGGCGAAAAACGCTTCGCCCAGCTCCTTAGCGACTATCTCGATAACGACTACCTCGTCTGGTACAACGTCCCCAGCCATGGCGAACAGCGCCGCTATCCGGATTTCCTTATTTTCCACCCCGGCCATGGCTTGTGGTGTCTGGAAATCAAGGACTGGCATATGGGCAACGTTAAAGCCATGAACAAAAACAGCGTGACCCTGAGAACCGGCGATAACCAGCAGACCACAACCGCTAACCCCATTGAACAGGCGCGCGATTGCTGCCTTCCCGTCATTAATGACATGCAGGCGGATAGCCGGTTGTGCCAGGCAGATGGAAAATATCAGGGCAAACTGCGCTTTCCCTGGGGCTTTGGTGCGGTGATGAGCAACTGGCAGCGCAGCCGCATCAACGATGCCACCCGCGAAATCTATGAAAGCTGCTTCCCGCCGCATCTCACCTGGTACAAAGAGGACATCCTCGAAGGCGTCCTCAGTCGCCGCGACTTTCTTGCCAAACTGCACGGCATGCTGCCATACAAATTCCCGGTAAACCTCAGTGACGAAGAATGCCGCCGCGTGCGTGCCCACATCTATCCCGAACACATCGTCAATACCCAGGGCGAACTCTTCAAAGCCGACCCCGACCGCGTCGAAACCATCAAAATCATGGACCAAGCCCAGGAACGCCTTGCGCGCGAACTGGGCGACGGCCACCGCGTCATCCACGGCGTGGCCGGTTCTGGCAAAACCATCATCCTGCAATACCGCGCCCGCCAGCTTGCCGCAGAAAAACCCGGCAAACCCATCCTCATCATCTGCTACAACATCATGCTCGCCAGCCTGCTCAAAGCGCGCCTGCACGGCCTGGAAAACGTGGAAATCCGCTATTTCCATGACTGGTGCAGCCAGCTGAAAACGCAATACCACCTCAAAACCCCATATGGCGAGGATTTCACCAAAACCGTCTGCGCCGCTATCAACGACGGCACCATCCCCGGCGGCCAATACCGCGCCGTCCTCATCGACGAAGGCCACGACCTTGCCGAAGACTGGCTGCGCGCGCTTGCCAAAATGCCGGAAGGCGCGGATAGCAAAGAACAACAACTCCTCCTGCTCTATGACGACGCGCAAACCCTCTACACCGGGCGCCACAGCATTGACTTCTCGCTCTCCTCCGTCGGCATTCAGGCACAGGGACGTACCCGTATCCTGCGCGTGAACTACCGCAACAGCGAAGAAATCTGCCAATACGCCGAAGAATTCAAACACCGCTTCATGACCGATACCCCGCTCAATGGCGAAATGAAGGACGAAGCAGACGAAGAAAACGAAAGTACCGCAGAAAACGAAGCACAGCCCATCCCCATCCTTGCCGCAGAAAGTGGCGGTGGCAACAGCGGTATCGCCCCCGAATACCGGCAAACCGCCAACCGGGACGAAGAAATCCGCACTATCGCCGATGCCATCCGCGCCTGGCACGCAGCGGGCACGCCCTACGGCGACATTGCCGTCCTCTATTACAGAAAAGACCAGGGCAGGGAACTCGGCGCAGCGCTACAACAGGCAGGGATTCCCCTGCAAAACCCCATCAGCAGCGACGAACGCAAGCACTACCGTCCCGACCCGGAGAAAATCCTGCTTTGCACCCTCCACAGCAGCAAAGGCGGCGAATTTCCGCGCGTCATCATCAGCGGGGTGGACACCCTGCATGACGACAGCGAAGAACAGCGCCAACAAAACGCCCGCCTGCTCTACGTCGGCATGACCCGCGCGCAAAGCCACCTGCTACTGACCGCCGCTGGCGAGAACACCTACACCCGCTTATTGAACGAATCTGGGCCTAATTCATGAACTCCTACAGCCACGGCACCCACGCCCTGCTTGACTACTACGGTTGCGACGCCGCCTTGCTCGGTGATGCCGGGCGCCTTGAAAACATCCTGCGCGAGGCGGCGCAAGCGGCGGGGGTGACCATTCTCGCCGCCCATTTCCACCATTTCGGCGCCGGGGCAGGCGTGACTGGCGTGTTGCTGCTCGCCGAATCGCACCTCAGCATCCATACCTGGCCGGAGCACCATTTTGCTGCTCTCGACATCTATCTCTGCAGCGGCGACATAGAACGCGCCCGCAGCGTGCTGGAAAATGCCCTGCGTCCTACACAGAGCGAGCAGAGCCGCATCCTGCGCGGTAGAGCCTGCCCATAAATACCAAAGTGCGCCAAGCGGGATAAATACGGGCTTTGCAAAAAAAACACCTACATGCACATCTCGCGAATAGCCTTAACGGCACCACATCAGGTTCACACAGCCTGCCAGGAATACTGACGTTAAGCGTACTAACTGCATGTTGCCACTATATATAGTGGTGTAATAAAAACCAACGCCCAATATTTTGCGTTTTGGACAAAAATCACCGTCTTTTCAAAAGACAACGAATAGGGATATTTTGTCAAGATTATGCGTGCTTGCATTTCTCCTTAAAATGGCTCGAATGAGCCATTTTCAGGAACCCCCATGAAACCCCGTAACCTCTTCGAAAAACGCTTGGAAATCAAACCCTACGAATACCCGGAACTGCTCGAATTCAAAGATGCCATCCGCCATTCCTACTGGCTGCACACCGAATTCAACTTCACCGGCGATATCCAGGACTACCGCACCGTTATCAACGAACGCGAGCGCAGCGTCCTCACCCGCGCCATGCTGGCCATCTCGCAAGTCGAAGTCAGCGTCAAACGCTTCTGGGGCGACCTCTACCGCTACTTCCCCAAACCTGAAATCGACGACGTCGGCGGCACCTTTGCCGAAAGCGAAGTGCGCCACAAAGACGCCTACTCCTTCCTCCTCGAAAAACTCGGCATGAACGAAATGT
>CAURDG010000124.1:0-5263 GCA_963523555.1 uncultured Cardiobacterium sp. | reverse complement strand
GCGTGAAGAAGGAAAACATCATCGTCTGCGATTCCAAGGGGCCGATTTATGAAGGTCGCCCCGGCAAGCTGGATGGGCGCAAGGCGGAATTTGTCGCCAAGACGGAAGCGCGTTCGCTCGCAGAAGCGCTGGTCGGCGCGGATGTGTTCCTCGGTGTCTCGCAAGCGGGGCTGCTCAGCGGCGAGATGGTGAAGACGATGGCAGACAAACCGCTGGTGCTGGCGCTGGCCAACCCCGTGCCGGAAATCATGCCGGAAGAGGTACACGCGGCGCGCAATGACGCTATTGTCGCCACCGGTCGTTCCGATTTCCCGAATCAGGTGAATAACGTTCTCTGTTTCCCCTATCTTTTCCGGGGGGCGCTGGATGTGGGCGCGACCAGCATCAATGAAGCGATGAAAATGGCTGCCGTGCGCGCCATTGCGGATCTGGCCAAATCCCCGGCGGGTGAAGAAGTTATGGCCGCTTACGGCGGACAGTCGCTGGTGTATGGCAAGGATTACGTCATCCCCAAACCGTTTGACCCGCGCCTGATTTCCACCATTCCGGTCGCCGTTGCCCAAGCGGCCATGGAAAGCGGCGTTGCCCGCCGTCCGATTGCGGACCTGAAAGTCTATCGCGACAAACTGGCCGGTCTCTTCAACAAGAGCGGCTTCGTGATGAAGCCCATCATTGAACGCGCCCGCGCCAACCCGCTTAAAGTCATCTTCGCCGAAGGGGAAGACATCCGCGTCATTCGCGCCGCTACCGCTTGTGTGCAGGAAGGTATCGCTAAACCAATCCTGATCGGTCGCCGCAAACGCATCGAAGAACGTTTGGCGGAAAACCAGCAGCAACTTGAGCCGGGCATTGAAATCATCGAACCGATGAACAATCCGCATTACGAAGAATGCTGGCGTGCTTATCATGAATTGCGCGCACGCGAAGGCATTGATCCCGCTGAAGCCCGCCTGCAAATGAACACCAGCACCACCGCACTGGCTTCCATGCTGGTCAAACTTGGCCATGCCGACACTATGCTTTGTGGTGTTCTCGGTCAGTATCACCGTCACCTGCGTCGTGTACGCGGCGTCTTTGACATGCAGCCGGACATGAAACAGCCGGCAGCGCTCAGCCTGATGCTGACCCCGAAAGGCCCGATTTTTATCACCGATACCCAGGTGCATGAACATCCGACGGCTGACGAACTTGTCGCCATTACCCTGCGCGCCGCGCGCGCCGTCGAACTCTTTGGCATCACCCCGAAGATTGCGCTGCTATCGGCCTCCAACTTCGGCACCCGTATGGATTTGCCCAGCTCCACCAATATGCGTGAAGCGCTGGCGAAAATCCGCGCCTCGCACCCCGAACTCGAAATCGAGGGCGAAATGAAGGCGGACTACGCGCTGATTCCGCAGTTGCGCGACGAAGTCTTCCCCGGCAACCGTCTGAGCGGTATGGCCAACCTGCTCATCATGCCCGACGTGGAAGCCGGCAACATCAGCCTCAACGTGCTGAAAGCCGCCACTGACGCCACCATGATCGGGCCGATGTTGCTTGGTGTGGATGCGCCGGTACATGTACTGACCAACAACTCGACCACCCGCCGTATCCTCAATATGGCGGCGATTGCCGTGGTCGAAGCACAAATGGTAAAAAGCGGAATCAAATCCCTGTAACCCCCTCTAAACACGGACGGCACGAGATGACGGCTGCACTCAACACTACCCGACTGGCGGACTACCGTCCGCCGGCTTTTACAGTCAAACACCACGAACTCAAATTTGACCTGCAAAACAACGGCGAAGTGCTGGTCAGTCACGTCCAAAAGATCGTGCGCTGCCAGCCCAGTCACGACGAAAATGGCTGGGAACTGCCGCAAGACAAGCACGTTGTCCTGCATGCCGAACATCTCGCGCTGGAAAATATCGAAATCGACGGCAAACCGCTTGCTGCCGAGCAATACGAGTACGACGGCCTGCTGCTGCACCTGAAAAACGTCAGCAGCAACTTCAACCTGCGTACCGTCGTGCGCCTGAAACCGGACGAAAACAAAGAACTCTCCGGCCTCTACCGCTCGAACGGCATCTATTGCACCCAATGCGAGGCCGAAGGCTTCCGCCGTATCACCCCGACGCTTGACCGTCCCGACGTGCTCGCCACCTACCGTGTACGCATCGAAGCGGATCAAAAAAACTATCCCGTCCTGCTTTCGAACGGCAACCGCGAGGCGCAGGGCGAACTGTCCGGCGGACGGCACTACGCGCAGTGGTATGACCCGCATCCCAAGCCGAGCTACCTTTTTGCTCTTGTCGCCGGCAACCTCGCCAATGTCAACCGCCGCATCACCACCCCGAAGGGGCGGAAAATCAGCCTTGGCATCTACACCGAGCCGGCCTTTATCAACCAGACGGCATTTGCCTTGCAATCGCTGATTGACGCCATTCACTGGGACGAAGAACGCTTCGGCCTCAGTTACGACCTCAAACAATTCAATATCGTCGCCATCAGCGACTTCAACATGGGGGCGATGGAAAACAAATCGCTCAACATCTTCAATACCCGCTTCGTCCTGGCCGATACCGACACAGCCACCGACGAAGACTATCACGGCATCCGCGCCGTCATCGGCCACGAATACTTCCACAACTGGACCGGCAACCGCATCACCTGCCGCGACTGGTTCCAGCTCTCGCTCAAAGAAGGCCTGACCGTCTTCCGCGATCAGGAATTTTCTGCCGATATGGGTGAATGCTCGCTGGAGCGCATCGGCGATGTCATCCGCCTGCGCAACCTGCAATTCCCTGAAGACGCCGGGCCGATGTCGCACCCCGTGCAGCCGCAAGAGTACGCGGCTATCGACAACTTCTATACCGCTACCGTGTATGAAAAAGGTGCGGAAATCATCCGCATGTATCACACCATCCTCGGCGAAAAAGCCTTCCAGGCCGGCATGAAACGCTACATCGAGCGTCACGACGGTCAGGCCGTGCGTATCGAAGACTTCGCGCAGGCGATGAGCGACGGCGGAGACTACGACTTTACCGGCCAGTTCTTCCAGTGGTACACCACCAAAGGCACGCCGAAAATCACCTTCACCTCCTCCTGGAACCAGCGCGAGCGCAGCATCACCATTGCCGCGATGCAGGACATCAGCGCCGTCAGCCCGCCGCGCCCGCTCGTCATCCCCATCCGCTTTGCCCTTATCAGCAAAAGCGGCCGCCCCTACCGCTTCCCCGATGGCAGCCACGAGCAAACCCTGCTCCTGCACAAAGCCAGCGCCACCTGGACCTTTGAACGCGCCGAAGCTGACCTCATCCCCGTGCTGATGGCGAACTTCTCGGCGCCCGTGTACTACCAACACCGCTACGACAACGACGAACTCGCTGCCATCGTTGCCCATGCGCCGGACGGCTTCGCCCGCTTCGAAGCCATGCAGATCCTCTACCGCCGCCTCTTCGAACAGGCGCTGTACAAACCGCGCGAACTGCGCGAAAACAGCGGCGCGGTGAGCGACATCATGCAAACCGTCCTCAACCACGACAAACGTAGCGAAGGCGAAAAAGCGCTGCTGTTGGAAATCCCGGCACTTGCCACCCTGCTCAACAACCTGCCCGATCCCATCGACATGACGGCCGCTATCGCCGCTTATGACCGCATCACCCGCATCCTTGCCCTGAAACTGCGCCGTAACTGGCTGGACTGGCTCGAAGCCGCGCCCCAACCCGGTTCGCCGAAATACAGCGTCAAAGACGCCGGCATTCGCCGCTTGCGCGGACTGGCAGCCAAAACCCTCGCGCTCTTCGAAGACGACGCCTACCGCCAACAGCTGCTGGAAAAACACAACAACGCCGACAACATGACCGTGCGCATCAACGTCCTGCACGCGCTCAACACCCGTCACGACCAATACCGCGAAGCCGCGCTGGCTGCCTACTACGAACGCTATCGCGCCCAGCCGCTTGTTGTGGACAAATGGTTCGCCATCCAGGCCAAAGACGAAAGCGAAGGGGCGCTGGAACGCATCACCGCGCTTGCCGAACACGCCGAATTCCACCCGGACAACCCCAACCGCTTCCGCGCGCTGGTCAGCACCCTGATGCAACAAAACCCCGCCGTTTTCCACGCCGAAGACGGCAGCGGCTACCGCTTCGCCGCCGGGCAAATCCGCCGCGTCCTCCTCAGCAACCCGCAACTGGCGGCACGAATGCTCAACGGCTATGCCATCGTCAGCCGCATGGACAACGAACGCAAAGCGCTGGTACGCGCCGAACTGGAAGCACTCGCCGCCGTGGACGACATCAGCGTGGACGTGCGCGAAAACCTCGAACGCCTGCAACGTGGACTGCAATAACCTCACACAAAAAGGTGCGCCCCGGCGCACCTTTTTCATAAATGCTCCCCTGCGGGGGAAGGTGTCTTTTACATACACTTGAGTGCTCGATGTGTATGTAAATAGTGTGATGCCCCGCGGTCGGTGCGGTGTTTGCCTGCTTTCGTGCGCTATTTGGGCTTCATTTCGTTGTGAAGGCGGTCAAGGATGTTGGCAATCGCCGTCGTTTGTTTCTGAATGTAGGGCACGTTTACTTCTAGCACTTCGCGGTAAAGCTCGCGGGTGACTTCCTGAAATTTGGGATAGACCACTTCCAGCGGGTAATTGAGTTCGCGGAAGTTTGCCTGGCGCAGGATATTGAGGGTGGCATCCACGTTATTGGCGGCAGATGCGCAACTCGCGCGCATTTCTTCCAGCGAGTCCTTGGTGGTGATGCACCAGCCGAGCTGGTTGGAGAGTTCGTTGTATGCGTCGGTCATGTTGGGCTCCGGTCGGATTATTGGTTACTGGCTATCAGGATGTTGATGTATTCCCTGGCCTGGCCGAGGGCGGCAATCATCAGGGTCAGTTGCTGGCACATTTCTTCCTTGCGCGCCTCAAGGCGGCGCAGGTTTTCTTGTAGCCTGTCGGTGTAATCGCGCAGGAAACCGGCGGCTCTCGCCGCCTGTACCTGGCGGCGGTATTTTTCCAGGGCAAGATTGAGCAGGCGGATATTCTCACGCAGGCTGCTTTCGCCCTGTTGCAGATTGCCGTAAATACGGCGCAGACTTTCCAGATCCATAAGATGCTCCGTGGTTTGTAGATGGTAAACGTTTTCGCGGACGCGCAGCCCGGCTTCATAACCGCTGTCATAGCCTTTGGCATAGCTTTTGCCGGATTCAGCCGAAAACCAGAGGTATGGCTAATATACTTAATTATTCATACAGATATTAAATAATAGGTCAATATTAT
>CAURDG010000123.1:0-5316 GCA_963523555.1 uncultured Cardiobacterium sp. | reverse complement strand
CGCGCTCATCCTGCAACTCCTGGACGAACTCGACACCCTGCGCAAGGGACAATAAAAAACGAGCGGGCAACACAGCCCGCTCTTTTTTACCCGGCGATTATCACGGCACAAGCCAAGCGTCATCCGCTTGGCGCAAATCCAGGTTTTATCCCGCTTGGTGGCCATCAAGGCGAAGGACTGCCAATGCTTCTTTGCCGCGCTGGTCGCTTCAAATAAAACGGATACGGTGCTGGCTTGCCACCTTAATGGCCAAGCGGCGCCATTACTGGGCTCGCCAAGCGGCGCCATTACTGGACCCGCCAAGCGGCGTCATTACTGGGCGCGCCAAGCGGCGTGGTTACTGGTCTCGCCAAGCGGCGTAAATGCTGGGCCCGCCAAGCGGCGCCATTACTGGGCTCGCCAAGCGGCATCAATACTGGGTCCGCCAAGCGGCGTCGTTACTGGGCCCGCCAGGCGGCGTCATTACTGGGCCCGCCAAGCGGCGTCATTACTGGGCGCGCCAAGCGGCGTGGTTACTGGGCTCGCCAAGCGGCGCCATTACTGGGCTCGCCAAGCGGCATCAATACTGGGTCCGCCAAGCGGCGCCATTACTGGACCCGCCAAGCGGCATCATTACTGGGCCCGCCAAGCGGGATAAAAAAACCCCTCGCCGTGGGGGAGGGGTTAGGAGGGGGCTTCATCCGCAGGATGAATGATGTTGAATGGGATGCCCAAGTATTTTCTTGCCCCCTTCATCGTTATTCGACACCTTCCGGACCCCGACATCATTTATTGCTGCTAGAGCATCTTTCTTGGCGACGGAATATGTGGATACCTGCAATCAAGCGAGATAGGCGGCGGCCCTAGGCAAAGGCTGGTTTCAGCCCGCCAGCGGGTGCAGGCCGTCGATACTGGGGGCATCTTCTTTACTGTAATCAAGCAGCAGCCAGCCGAGGGTGCCGTCTGCCGTTTTGATGAGCAGGCGGGCCTGGGTGCAGATCGGGTCGTTTTTGTCACCGATACGGGCGCCCGCCGGGCAGTCGTAGCCGGCATCCGCCAGCAGCAGGGTGAGTTTGTCGCCCGCTTTCAGGGTCGCCACTTTTTTGCCGCTGTTGTCGGTCAGCGTCAGGGGGGCATCTTTATTTTCGTAGTTACCGTGGTAGGTGCTGTCGAGGCCGAGGTAGTAATACGGTTGGGCAACTTCTTTGAAGGTTTTGCCGTCCAGCGCCCATTTTTGCCGTTTGCGGTAGTAGCTGCTGCCGCTGTCGTCGTAGTCGGTGTACACATAGCCGTTGCCGGGGAGGTAGTAATCCCGCCCGCTCAGGATGGCGGCGTCATCGCGGGCAGCGCCGGCGGGCTGGAAGAGGCAATAGAAGTCATCGCTCATGCCGGTCGAGCAGTCGATGCGGTAGGTGGCGCCGCCTGCTTTGAGGGCGGTATCGAGCAGGTGGTCATACACTTCGTAGTATGGGGAGGCTTCTTCCGGTTTACCCTCAGGCGGGGTGCCCTGGTGCTGTTTGCCGTTGTCATCCAGGTAGTAGGTCTCCTGCGTGGCCTTGCCAAGCGTCGGCAGATAGCGCAGGTTGAAAATCGGGTCGCCGTCTTTCTCGCGCAGTTCGCTTTTTTCCAGGGCGGGGAAGTCGTCGTTGTCGTCTGCGGTGGTGGCGGGTTGCGCCCAGCCGGTGAGGCCGAAGTGGTTGGCGACGAGGGTATGGCCTTTGCCGTCGCTGATGAGTGCGGTGACTTTGCCGCCCTGCGGGATGATGGCAACGGTCGCGCCACCTTCAGGCTTGAGGGTGAGGGCGAGCGGCGCGGTGGTTTTGCTTTCTTTGCCGATGTAGCTCAGGGCGCCGTCTTTTCCGGCGGGGAGGTTGTCGGCCAGTGGCAGGGGAGCTGCTGCGGCCGTCGTTGCGGCAAGGATGAGGGCGAGGGTCAGGGGTTTACGGATCATGGTGTTTTCCTTTTATGGGTTAGGGTTTTTGCACGGTGGTGACGCGGGTCGGCAGCTCCCAGGCGCCGCCGGGGAAGCCTTTGCATTGGCCGCTGCCGGCGCTGTAAGTGGTAACGAAGCGCTTGCCGTCCCAGGTATGGCGGGCGAGGGAGAAGCAGTCGCCGAGGCCGCGCCCGCGTCCGCCGCTTTCGATAGTGCCGTCGCTGTAATCGTAGCCGTCTTCGATGTCCACGGTGGCGGCGATGGTTTTCAGGTCGGGGCTGAGGATAGCGTAGTAGTTGGCGCTGTTGTAGGCGGCGAGCCAACAGGCGCTTTCGGCGAGGGTGTGGCTGCTGTCCAACGGGTAGAGGGTGATGTCGTTCTCGCTTTCGTTCATGCGGTCACAGTCATCGCCTGCTTTTTCCGCGAGCAGGCGGCGCAGGGCGCTATACTCGCCGTCCCCTGCTTTCAGGACGCGTGGCGGGGTGTCCGGCAAGGCAGCGGCATGGATGACGGGTTTGGCAGCCGGGGCGGGGATGGTTTTTTGGTCCTTACCGCGCTTGATGAGGGCAGTCGGGGTACCGACGCGGCCCTGATAGTCGTCCATTTTTAGCAGCACAGCGTTGGCACCTTCGTTGGAGAGGGTCCAGGTGGTTTTGTCCGTGCGGAAGGTGATTTTGTCGCTGCCGACGACGGCTTTGCTGACGGCCTTGGCCTGGGCGGGGCTGAGGCGGGCTTTCGGTGCGACGTCATCGCCGCTGAGGGTGATTTCGCCCAGGTTTTTGTCGTTGAGGTAGAGGCTGCCTTTGAGCGGTTGCGGGGCTTTATCGTCCCAGTTGAGGTCGGTTACGGCGATTTCGCCGCTCACGGCAGCATCCGCGCCGGCGTCGCGCACGAGGAGGAGGGAGATAGCCTGCGCTTCGTAGCCGGCCTGGTAACCGGCAGCACGGCAGGTGCCGGTGTTGTCGCAGGCGATTTCCCAGTCTTTGTGTTCGAAATAGCTGCCGTCATCGTCGAAAGCGAGGGTGGCAAGCGGCAGCGCCGCGAGTAGGGTGAGGGATTTGCGGATCATGGTGTTGTCCTTTTATGGGTCAGGGTTTTTGCACAGTGGTCACACGGGTCGGCAGCATCCAGGCGGCGCCGGGGAAGCCTTTGCATTGGCCACTGCCTGCTTTATAGGTGGGGACGAAGCGCTTGCCGTCCCAGGTGTGGTGGGTGATAAAGAGGCAGTCACCAAGGCCGCGCTTGCGTCCGCCACCTTCGATGGTACCGTCGCTGTAATCATAGCCGTCTTCGACGTCCACGCTGGCGGTGATGGTTTTTAGGTCGGGACTGAGGATAGCGTAGTAGTTGGCACTATTGTAGGCAGCGATCCAACAGCTGGTTTCGGCGAGGATGCGGCTGCTGTCGAGCGGGTAGAGGGTGATGCTGTTCTCGCTTTCGCTGATGTCAATGCATTCGTCCCCAGCCTTTTCGGCGAGCAGGTGGCGCAGGGCGCTATATTCGGCGTCCCCTGCTTTCAGGAGGCGCGGCGGGGTGTCCGGCACGGCAGCGGCATGGATGACGGGTTTGGCAGCCGGAGCGGGGATGGTTTTTTTGTCCTTGCCGCGCTTAATGAGGGCAGTTGGAGTACCGATCCGACCCTGATATTCGTCCATTTTCAGCAGCACGGCGTTGGCACCTTCGTTGGAGAGGGCCCAGGTCAGTTTGTCCGTGCGGAAGGTGATTTTGCCGCTGCCGATGACAGCTTTGCTGACGGCTTCGCTCTGGGCGGGGCTGAGGCGGCCTTTTAGCCCGGCTTCATCGTCGCTGAGGGTGATGTTTACGAGGTTTTTGTCATCAAGGTAGAGGTGGCCGCTGAGTGCTTGCCGGTTCTTGTCGTCCCCGTTGGGGTCGATGACGGTAATTTCGCCAGTGATGGCGGCATCCGCCCCGGCGTCGCGCATGAGAAGGATGGAGATGACCTGATCTTCCTCGCCAGCCTGGTAGCCGGCTGCGCGGCAGGTGCCGGTGTTGTCGCAAGCAATTTCCCAGTTTTTGTGCTCAAAATAGCTGCCGTTGGCGTCGAAAGCGGAGGCGGCAAGCGGCAGGGCAGCGAGGAGGAGGAGGGTTTTGCGGGTCATGGTGGGCTCCAGTTGTGCTGTGAAAAGAGACGCAGCGGGGCGTCTCTCAGCGGGGGATAGGGCTTAACGCAGTGGCGGAGCGAACATGATGCCGCCCTGATTCCACAGGCGGTTCAGGCCGCGTTCAATGCCGAGCGGTGAGTCTTTGCCGACGTTTCTGTCATAGGCTTCGCCGTAGTTGCCGATGTTTTTCACGATGTGGTAGCAGAAATCCTGGCCGACGCCGAGTTTGTCCGCGCCGTTTGCTTCCACGCCGAGCAGGCGGCGGATGTTCGGATTGTTGCTGTTTTTCATCTCGTCAACGTTCGCCTGGGTCACGCCGTATTCTTCAGCGTTCACCATGCAGTGATGCGTCCAGGCGGCGAGATCTTTGAAAGCGGGATCTTCCTGGCGCACCAGCGGGCCAAGCGGTTCTTTGGAGATGACTTCCGGCAGGATGTCGTGTGCATCGGGGTTGGCGAGCAGTTTGCGCTGCACGTAGAGGCCAGAAACATCCGAGGAGTAGGCGTCGCAGCGGCCGGCATCGTAGGCACTTTTCACTTCTTCGGATTTTTCGAAGATGACGGGTTTGTATTCGAGGCCGTTCGCCTTGAAGTAGTCCGCCATATTGGTTTCGGTGCTGGTGCCGGTGTTGGTGCAGATGGAGGCGCCGCTGAGGTCTTTCACGCTTTTGATGCCGAGGTCTTTGCGCACCATGAAGCCCTGGCCGTCGTAGTAGTTGACGCCGATGAAGTCAAACGGCATATCGACGTCGCGCGAGGTGGTCCAGGTGGTCACACGCGCCAGCACGTCAATTTCGCCCGATTGCAGCACGGTGAAGCGTTCTTTGGATGAGGTCGGACGGAAGGTGACTTTTTCCGGATCGTGGAAGATGGCGGAGGCCAGCGCGCGGCAGTAATCGACGTCAAGTCCCGTCCAGCGGCCTTTGTCATCGGCGACGGAGAAGCCGGCAAGCGCCTGGGTGACGCCGCAGCGCAGTTCGCCGCGTTTTTTGATGTCATCCAGCGTCCCCGCATGGGCGGCGCTGGTCGCGAGTGCTGCACAGGTGATGGCGGCGGTGAGTAGGGTGGTTTTCATGGGTAGGTCCTTGTGTGGGTTTGCAGGGGATTTTGTGATGCAGGCGGTAAGCCGCGTGGTTGTCCCGCTTGGCGGCATTTTTGCCAAGAATGTAAAAAGCAGGCTAAGCCTGCCCGGTGGGCTGAAGCCCACCTTACGCGGGGCGCTTACAGGGACGCCGGGCGGCCTTGTGCCAGCCATTCGCCGTAGCGGCGGTCAATGACGGCG
>CAURDG010000122.1:0-5316 GCA_963523555.1 uncultured Cardiobacterium sp. | reverse complement strand
GCCGTTTTTAACCGGAGGTAAGTCATGAATTTTTCTGCCTGGTCGATCCGCAATCCGCTGGCCACGATTTTGCTTTTTATCCTGCTCACGCTCGGCGGCATTCACGCGTTTAATGTGATGAAGATCCAGCAGTTCCCCGATTTGGATTTTCCGGTGGTGATGGTTACGGTCACGCTGCCCGGCGCTGCGCCGCCGCAGTTGGAAACGGATATTGCCAAGAAGGTGGAGAGTCAGGTGGCCTCCATTGACGGGGTGAAGAAGATTCGCGGTGTGTTGCAGACGGGTGTTTCCACCACGATTATCGAGTTCCGCCTGGAAAAGGATTTGCAGGAGGCGCTGGACGAGGTGCGTTCGGCCATCGGCGAGATTCGCAGCGACTTGCCGGCGGATGCCAATGAACCGGTGATCAACAAGTTAGGGACGAGCGGGCTGCCGCTGCTTACATTTTCGGTGTCGGCGCGCGATATGGACGTGCTGGCGCTGTCATGGTTCGTGGATGACAAGTTGAACCGCCGCCTGACTGCGATTCCCGGCGTCGGCAGTGTGGACCGCATCGGCGGCGAGGCGCGCACGGTGGAGGTTTTGCCCGATCCGGTGAAGTTGCAGGGACTGGGACTGACGATTACAGAGTTGCAGCAGCAGTTGTTCGCGCTGCAACGCGATGCGGCAGGCGGTGAGGCGCAGATCGGCGACGGCAAGCAGACGATCCGTGCGCTGGGGGCGTTGTCGTATGCGCCCGCGCTGACCGAGTTGCAAATCCGTACGGCGGGCGGTGCTTACCGCTTGGGCGATCTCGCCACCATCCGCGATGGTGCGGCGGAAGCGGACTCGCAGGCGCTCTACGACGGCGAGACGGTGGTCGCTTTCTCCATCACCCGCAGCCGGGGCGCGAGCGAGGTTGGGGTTGCCCACGCGGTCGAAGCGGAACTCGCCCGTATTCAGGCGGATTATCCGCAGATGACGATCGCCAAGGTCTATGACCGCGCCACACCGGTCGAGGACGATTATCACAGTTCGCTCGATATGCTGCTGGAAGGCGGGCTACTCGCCGTCCTTGTTGTCTTTATCTTCCTGCGCAACTGGCGCGCGACGCTGGTTGCCGCCATTGCCCTGCCGCTGTCGGTTATCCCCGCCTTCCTCGTCATGTGGCTGCTGGGCTTTACCCTGAATATCATCTCGCTGCTGGCGCTGTCGCTGGTTATCGGCGTGCTGGTGGACGACGCCATCGTCGAAATCGAAAACATCATCCGCCACCTGCGCGGCGGCAAATCGCCCTACGATGCGGCAATGGAAGCGGCGGACGAAATCGGCCTGGCGGTGATTGCCACGACCTTCACCCTGATCGGCGTCTTCCTGCCGACCGCCTTCATGGGCAGCGTCATCGGCCAGTTCTTCCGCCAGTTCGGCTGGACGGCGGCGATTGCCGTGTTCTTCTCGCTGGTCGTCGCCCGCCTGGTCACGCCGATGATGTCCGCTTACATCCTGCGCCCGGAACCGCAACACGCCGCGCGCCGCGACGGTCCGCTGATGCGCGCCTACCTCGCCGTCGTCGCCCTGGTCCTGCGCTGGCGCTGGACGACACTCGCGCTCACTATCGTCCTCTTCGCCGTCTCGCTCGGCTGGGCGCGCCACCTGCCCAGCGGCTTCATGCCGGATGACGACATGGACCAGACGCGCGTCACCATCGAACTCACCCCCGATGCCGTCCTGCATGACACCCTCGCCGTCAGCGAGCAGGTGCGCCGCGCCATCGCCGACATCGACGGCATCGAACATATCCTCAGCACCATCGGCGAGCAGACGCGGGTCATCGGCAGTATCGGCGGCAAAGCGCGCAATCGCGCCAGCCTCGACATCGTCCTCGCGCCGCGCGGCAGCCGTCCCGACAAGACCCATATCGAACAGGAAATCAACCGCCGCCTGGAAAACATCCCCGGCGCACGCTTCAGCGTCGGCCTCAGCAACGGCGGCGAACCCGGCTATATCGTCTCGCTCACCAGCGACAACCCGCGCCTTCTCGAAGAAACCGCGCAAGCCCTGATGCACGACATCCGCGCCTTGCCAAACGCCGGCACCGTCAGCAGTACCAGAAGCCTTGCCCGCGAAGAACTGCGCATCACCCCGGACGCGCTCCACATGGCCGACCACAGCGTGACCACCGCGCAAATCGCCGACACCCTGCGTATCGCCACGCAAGGCGACTACGAACAGCGCCTCGCCAAACTGAACCTCGACAGCCGGCAAATCCCCATCGTCGTCCGCTTGCCCGCAGATGCCCGCGCCGACCTTGCCACCCTGCACGACCTTGCCATCCGTACCGCAAACGGCACCGTGCGCGTCGGCGACGTGGCCCGCCTCGACTTCGGCGGCGGCCCCTCACAAATCACCCGCTTCGACCGTGCCCGCGAAATCCGCGTGACGACGCAGGTCGGCAGCGGCCAGCTTGGCGAACTCGTCACCGCCGTGCAAAACACCCCGACCATGCAGCACCTGCCCCCCGCCGTGCGTACCCTCGACGAAGGCCAGGCGGAAAACATGAAAGAACTGTTCGAAGGCTTCGTGCTGGCGATGGGCGTCGGCATCTTCTGCATCCTCGCTGTCCTCATCCTCCTCTTCCACCGCGTCCTGCAACCCTTCACCATCCTCATGGCCCTGCCGCTGTCCATCGGCGGCGCCTTCGCAGGGTTGCTCATCAGCGGCGGCGGTATCAGCATGAGCTCGATGATCGGCTTCATCATGCTGATGGGCATCGCCAGCAAAAACTCCATCCTGCTCGTCGATTACAGCATCATCGCCGAAAAACGCGACGGCCTGCCGCGCCACGCCGCCATCATCGACGCCTGCCACAAACGCGCCCGCCCCATCATCATGACCAGCGTGGCGATGGGCGCAGGCATGACCCCGCTCATGCTCGGCTGGGGCAAAGGCGACCCGACCTTCAGCCAGCCGATGGCAGCGGCGGTCATCAGCGGTCTCGTGACCTCGACGCTCCTCAGCCTCGTCGTCATCCCGGTGGTGTACAGCCTGATGGAAGGCGCAGGCGATTGGCTGCGGCGCAGACGGCGGATATCCCAACCGGCTGAGCATTGATAAACCGGGTAACCACCATGCACATCCCCGACTATTCCCGCCAACTCAAAACCCCCGGCATGCCCCCCGCTGCGCAAGAACAACTGCACCGCGCCCGTGTCCTCATCTTCGGTGCGGGGGGGCTTGGGACTACCGCCGCGCCCTACCTTGCCGCCGCCGGCATTGGCCAACTCACCCTTGTCGATGCCGATACCATCGACGCCAGCAATCTGCACCGCCAGACTCCTTACCGCTACGCCGACATTGGCGCAGGCAAAGCGGCAACCCTTGCCGCCTACTGTCAGGAACGCATGGCCGATGGCAGCCATTGCAGAGCGATAGATCATGAAATCAGCGGTGACGCCCTCATCAACGCCCTGCGCGCACACGACGTGGTGCTTGATTGCAGCGACAGCCGCCGCCTCGCCTACCAGCTCAATGACGCCGCCCTCATCACCGCTACCCCGGTCGTCTTCGCTAATGCTGCTGCTCTCGGCGGCCAGCTCTTTACTCTGCACCCTGGCAACGACCAGCCCTGCTGGCGCTGCCTTTGGCCGGAAAGCGTCCTGCCCGGTGGCAACTGCGACGCCCTTGGCGTCCTCGGCCCCGTGCCGGGCATCTTCGGCCTCTATCAGGCGCTGGAAGCCCTGAAAATCCTCACGGGCTTTGCCGCACCGCTGCGCGGCGAAATCCTGCAATACGACTTTGCCACCCTGCAGCAAACACGCCTCAAAGTGCCGCGCGACCCTGCCTGTAACCACTGTCCGGACATTTCCACCGCTGACACCTGCTACCACGGCAGCCTTGCCGACGCGGCAGCACAACAGCTGCGCATCATTGATATCCGCAGCCCGGCAGAAAGCGCCATCCGCCCGCTTGCCGTTGCCCGCGACACCATCCCCATGCCCGACCTGCTCGCCACCCCCACCCGTTACCTGCATCCCAGCGAAGCCGTGCTCCTCGTTTGCGCCAGCGGCCAACGCGCGCAGGCAACCGCCGAGGCCCTGCACCGGCTTGGCTATTACGCCGTCCTCGCCTATCCGGGCGCGTGGTGAACCGCGCAGTCAGGCATGGCTTGCGCCACCCCAGTATTTATCCCGCTTGGCGGGCGTTATCCTGAAAACATCCCTAGGGAGACGGTCGTAGAGTTCGATAAAACCACCATACGTTCACTCGTAGCGGTATCAGCCCGTTAGCGTTGTGCTGCTCAATATCCGCCTTTTGGGCGTATCCAGGCGTCAATCGTCCCAGCACAACGATGCAGAAAAACAAGATTGAGCAGGACAGTAGCGAGGAGGAGCGGGGTGAGGGTGAGAAGCAGCAGCCAGGAGAAGGATTGCTGCTTCAGGTAGGCGATAAAGAGCCACAGCAGCAGGGGGAAAGTGAGGATAGCGGTCGTGCCACCCGGTACGCTGCGCCGGTAGCGCAAAACCTCGGCGATGTGCATGAGTAAATGCAGGGTGTGGCAAATGCCCAAGGCCAGGGCGAGTTCGGGGATGTGCCAGGTGATGGCGGCGAGCAATCCGAGGAAGGCGAGCAGGTATTCTTCGGCAATCATCACGGCGATGGTTTCGGTGGACGGGTAGTGTACCTTGCCGGCGATGAAGAGCTCTTTCCGGTAGCGCGGGTCATGCTGGTGTTTTTGTATCCAGGGGCGGATCAGGATGATTTCATCGAATTCATGCAGCATGAAGAGCGACAGCATGATGAGGGAGAAATGGGCGATGGTCATGGTAGATATCCGGATTTAGTTCGCGTCAAGCGGGATAAACACTGGGTTTGCTAACAATAAATAACCGCTGGTCAAGCCTCCCAACGGCAAAAAGCCACCAGATGTCAGAACATTGGTGGAGTATGACAAAAGCGTTATAATCCAGCCACTGTCTGCATTTCCGCAGGCAGCTAATACGAGGCGCAGGATGCAACTAAAAATAATCGTATCCTGAAGCCAAACGCCAACAAGGCACGATACATCTAATGGAAGGACATCATGAAGATGAAACCGAGCAACCTCTCCCTGGCCATCCTGATAGCACTTGGCGCCACTGCTTGTGGCGGCAGCGGTGATGGCACCACCCCGACACCCGCTGACCCCCCGCGCGAAAACAAAACCGCGCCGCAGCCGGAAAACCAGACCGAGCAGCGCGATGACCGCGCCCTGGTTGACCCGACTTACACCCACGTCGTTGATAACCGCGACCTCACCAAAGAAAGCACCGTCGGCGGCCTGCAATACATCCGCCGTGA
>CAURDG010000121.1:0-5333 GCA_963523555.1 uncultured Cardiobacterium sp. | reverse complement strand
CGCTCATCGCTTCTTCCACAACTTCGCGCACGGTTTTGTCCGGATCCAGCTGCGGCTCCTGCGGCAGGTAGCCGATGCTGATGCCGGGCTGCGGCCGTGCCTCGCCCTGAATATCGGTATCGACCCCGGCCATGATTTTCAGCAGGGTGGATTTGCCCGCGCCATTCAAGCCGAGGATGCCGATTTTTGCGCCGGGGAAGAAAGAGAGGGAGATATCTTTGAGGATGAATTTGCCGCCGGGGACGACTTTGCTCATCCGGTTCATGGTATAGACGTATTGGCTCATGTTTTCTGCTTTGTCTGATAAAAGTGAGGCGCTATTCTATGTGATTCCCTAGTTTTGTTAAGACGTTGCCCATGTTCCTGCATAAATGTTCCGCTTTCGCCCGTCTGATGCGGCTCGACCGCCCCGTCGGCACCCTGCTGCTTGCCTGGTCCGGCCTGTGGGGGCTATGGCTCGCGGGCGGTGGCCGGCCACCGGTGCGCGTGGTAGCCGTCATCCTGCTCGGAACATGGCTGATGCGCAGCGCCGGCTGCGTCTTCAACGACCTTGCCGACCGCAACTTCGACGGCCACGTCGCGCGCACCCGTCATCGCCCGCTGGCCAGCGGTGAAGCAACTGCTAGCGAGGCGCTCGCGCTCGGCGTCTTTCTGCTCTTCCTCAACTTCCTGCTGGTGCTGCTGCTCAACTGGCAATCGGTGCTGCTCGCCATTGCCTGCGGCGCGGTGGCACTCTTCTACCCGCTCTGCAAGCGCTTCTTCCTCGCCCCGCAACTGGTGCTCGGCATCGCTTTTGCCAGCCCCATCCTCATGGCACAAACTGCCATCCTCGGCACCATTACCGCAGCAGGCGCGTGGCTATTCGTCGCCAGCATCATCTGGGCGCTGATTTACGATACCTACTACGCGCTGGTGGACCGCGAAGATGACGAAAAAATCGGTCTGCATTCCAGCGCCATCACCGTGCGCGGCTACGAACGCCGCTTCCTCGCGCTGATGATGCTGCTGATGCTCGTCTGTCTGCTGCTCGCCGGGCGTGCTGCCGCGCTGAATGCCTGGTACTACGTGGGCGTCGCCGCTGCCGCCCTGCTTTTTGCCTGGGAACAGTGGGACGCGCGCCATCTTGACCGCGAACACTGCTTTCGCGCCTTCGTGCACAACAACTGGGTCGGTGCCGCCATCCTGCTCGGCATCGTCCTCGCCCATCTGCCCTAACCCGTGAACCCTATGACCAGCCATATCCGCGCCGTCTTCTTCGACATCGACCGCACCCTCTACGAACACAGCCGCGACTACGTGCCGCCCTCCAGCCTCGCCGCTATCGCCGCCCTGAAAGCGCGCGGCATCATCCCCGCCATCGCGACCGGACGCGGCTACTGCGCCCTGCCGCCCGCCATTGACCGTCTCGTCGAAGACGGCGACATCGAACTCGTCATCGCCAGTAACGGCCAGTACAACCGCTACGGCGAACGCGTCCTCAGCGCGCACCCGATTGCGAAAGACGACATCGAAAGCCTCACTCGCGCCTTCCGCGTCCACGACTGGGAATACACCTACGTCTCCGCCACACACATGGCCGCCGGCCGCTCACGCGGCAGCAGCCACAAAATCCTGAAAAACTACCCCTGCTACACCGTAGATCCTGACTACTACCGCACACACGACGTCGAACAACTCGTCGTTCTCACTCCGGTCGCCCAGGAAAGCGCGCTGCAAACCATCCTCGCCGAACACGGCGGCCGCTACAAAACCGTGCGCAGCCACGCGGGCGCGGTGGATCTCTTGCACACGGAAGGCAGCAAGGCGCGCGGCATCCACGAAGCCTGCGCCGTGCTCGGCATCGACCCCAAGGACACCCTGGCCTTTGGCGACGGCCTGAATGATGTGGAAATGTTCGCCGCCGTGGGTGCGGGTATCGCGATGGGTGATGCCTGCCCCGAACTCAAAGCGGTGGCCCGCCACATCACCGGCACCCTGGAAGAAGACGGCGTGGCTATGGCGCTGCGCGAGCTGGGCGTGCTGGATTAAGGCATAACGACGGCAGCGGCGGCAGAGAACGGGTCGCTATAATGCCGGCATCTTTCCACTACAAAGGAGCCCATCATGGCCAAAATCCTCGTCATCTCCGCCCACCAGAACCTGCAACAATCCATCAGCAACCGCCTGATCCTGGCAGACTTGGAACAACATTTCAGCAGCGACCTCAGCGTGCGCCGTCTGTCCGACCTCTACCCCGATTACCGCATTGACGTTGCCGCCGAACAGGCCGCACTGGTGGAGGCCGACATCGTCGTCCTGCAATACCCGACCTACTGGTTCAACACCCCGGCCATCCTGAAAAAATGGCTGGATGATGTGTGGACCTACGGCTTCGCCTACGGCACAGGTGGCGACAAGCTGCACGGCAAAAAGCTGTTCGTTTCCACCACCACAGGCTCACCAAAAGAAGTCTATGACGGCAATACCGCGCCGCTAATCGCCGATTTGGTCAAACCTGTCGAAGCCTCGGCCCTCTACGCCGGCTTTGCCTGGCATGGTGTCGAGCCGCTCTACGGCGCCATTTACATTCCGGGCGTACACAGCGACGCCGATCTGGCACAAATCGAGACGCGTGCCCACAATCACGCTCGCCATATCAGCGAGAAAATCAAGCAACTGCGGTAAACAATCGCAGGCCACAAAAAAGCAGCCATTTCGGCTGCTTTTTTTATGGTCTTTGGCATCAGCGGCAAGGCATCAACTGGCAACTGACTGTAGATTTCGTGCGCAGTGGTTTTGCGCCGCGTCGGGATGCTGTGCAGGTAGAGCAGGGCAGTGCTTATCGCATCCGCGCGTACTTTGTTTTACCCTTGCCGCTTTCTTGACACAGGGGTTTTATGAATATTTTGCTTTTTGGCGCGAGCGGTTTTATCGGCAGCCGCATCGCGGCGGTGTTGCGCGCCCGTGGGCATACGCTCACCACGCCTAGTCACCGTGAGGCTGATTTTTTTGCGCTTGACCCTGCCCGCGTCCGTCCGCTCTTTGCCGGGCAGGATGTGGTGGTGAACGCGGTCGGCATCATGCACCGCCGCGCGGATGCGCTGGAAACGGTGCATCATCACGCGCCCGCGCAACTCGCTGCCTGGGCGGTGGAAGCGGGTGTGCCGCGTTGGGTGCAACTCTCTGCGCTCGGCGCCGATGCCGCCCATCCGGTCGCTTTTGTGGGCAGCAAGGGACGCGGGGATGCGGCGGTTGCGGCAAGCGGTATGCAGGTTGCCATCGCCCGTCCGTCGCTGGTGTACGGCCGCGGCGGGCACAGCACGGAATTATTCTTGAAGCTCACCCGTCTGCCTATCCTCGCCCTGCCTGCCGGTGGCCGTTTTGCCTTGCAACCGGTGCATGTGCAGGATGTGGCCGACGGCATGGCCGCGTTGGTCGCAGATGCGCCCGCGTACGGCACGGTCATGAATATGTGCGGCGCGGAAGTGCTGTCGCTTGCCGCCTATCTCGGCGTGTTGCGGCAGACGATGCACCGGCGCCGCCCGCCGCGCATTCTGCCTATCCCGCTGGCGCTGCTGCGTCCTTTTCTGCCGCTGACCAATCTGCTCAGTAACGGCGTGCTTAGTGCCGGCAATATCCGCCTGTTGCAGGAAGGCTCAACCGCCGATAATCACGCCTTTGCTACCTTGCTGCAACGCGCGCCGCTCGCCCCTGCTGCTTTTGCCGCCCAACCTTAAGGAATCCCCATGCCCGCTCTCAATGCTTACCGCCAACTTGAAGATATCCGCTACCGCCTGCCGACTTACCGCCCGCACGACCGCGCACCGCAGCACGCCGATAACATCCTCGCTATCGCCGATGATTTTGATGTGTTCTGGTTTGATGCCTTTGGCGTGCTCAACGTCGGCCCCGTCGCCATCGACGGCGCAGTGCAGGCCGTCGCCGCCTTGCGCGCCCAGGGCAAGCGTGTATTTGTCCTCTCCAACGCCGCCAGCGTCGGCAAACCGCATATGGTCGAGCGCTTCGCGGGCCTCGGTTACGATTTCAGCGCCGAAGAAATTGTCACCAGCCGCGACGCCGTGTTGGCCATGCTCGCCGATTATCCGCGCGACATGACCTGGGGGCTGATTGGCCTCGCCGACCGCCAGCAAGATCTCGATGCCCTCGGCCTGCGTGTCATTCACCAGAGCGACGCCCATTTTCATGAACGCGTTGATGGCTATCTTTTCCTCGCCACCGCCGACTGGGACGCCGCCCGTCAGCAGGCGCTGGTTGCCGCGCTGGATGCCCGCCCGCGCCCTGTCATCCTCGGCAACCCCGACCTTATCGCGCCGATGCCGGATCACATCAGTTACGAGCCGGGCAGCTATATCCTCACCCTGCCGGATGCGCTCTTTGCCAATGTACGCGTCTGCGGCAAACCCTATCCCGCCATCTACGACATCGCCGTGCGCCGTCTTGACCACTACGATCCGGCGCGGACGCTGATGTGCGGCGACACACTGCACACCGACATCCTCGGCGGCAACGCCTATGGCGTGCGCACCGCGCTCTTCACCGCGCACGGTTTCTATCGCGGCCTGGATTATGCGCATTACATCAGGGACAGCGGGATTTCTCCCGATTTCATCCTGCCGCAGCTGTAAATTTAATGGCTCCGGAAGTCGCGGTATTTTTGCCCAAAACCCAGTACACGCCGCTTGGCGGGCCCAATGTTTTCGCTGCTTGGCGGGCCCAGTGTTTATCCCGCTTGACGGGCCCAGTGTTTTCGCCGCTTGACGGGCCCAGTGTTTACGCCGCTTGGTAAGACCAGTATTTACGCCGCTTGGCGGGCCCAGTGTTTACGCCGCTTGACGGGCCCAGTATTTACGCCGCTTGGCGGGCCCAGTGTTTACGCCGCTTGACGGGCCCAGTATTTACGCCGCTTGGCGGGCCCCAGTGTTTATCCCGATTGACGGGCCCAGTATTTACGCCGCTTGGCGGGCCCAGTGTTTATGCCGCTTGGCGGATCCAGTGTTTGCGCCGCTCGGCGGACCCAGTAATTACGCCGCTTGGTGGGATATCCAGGATTCGGCTGTGGCGATAAATTTTGTAGCAATATCATGATTTCAGCGCCAACGACAGGCGGCGGATGCGGCGTCGCTCGCTGCCCGGATCGGCTTGGGGCAGATGGTCATCAAGTCGCCATTGCAGCCGGGTGGTATCGACGCCGAGTTTTTGCCAGGCAAGTTGCAGGTGGGCGCGGCAGTTGTGCAGGGTGTCAGCATCCGTGGCAGCGGTGAGGGTGATGCCAGTCGGACTGTGCTGGCTCAGGCGGTAATCGTTTTTCCACGGCAGCAGGCGGGCCAGGGTGT
>CAURDG010000120.1:0-5376 GCA_963523555.1 uncultured Cardiobacterium sp. | reverse complement strand
GCACAATCGCCTGCGCGAACACGACGCAGCCCTGCAAGGACTCGACCTGAACCGCTTGCACACTCTCCATGCACGCCTCAGCGAGCTGCGCCGTCCGGACCGGCAACAAATCGGGCAAACCCTGAATATCAAAGCCCTGCTGCTGGAAACCTACGATAAAAGGAACAACACACTATGAGTGAACCCGCTCCGGCCGCCGCCCAAGGCCAATCCAAACTCAAACAGGGCGTCATCCGCATCAACATCGACGATCTCAAAGACCTCTACCAATACTACATGCCCTATGTGGACGGCTGCGGTATCTTCGTCCCCACTACAGAAACGTACAAACTCGAACAAGAAGTTTTCGTTTTCCTCAAGCTGCCGGGCGATCTGGGCAAATTTGCCGCCTCCGGCCGTATCGTTTGGCTCAACCCGGCAAAAAAAGCTGCCCGCCGCGTTCCCGGTGTTGGCGTTCAGCTCAGAGGTAAAGAAGCGCCGCGCATCCGCGAAATTATCGAAGCGGGACTCGGCAAATCACTCAACAGCGGGCTACCAACCGCCACCATGTAAAAACACACCACCAGCTAAAACCCAAGGGCGGTAAAGGATGACCCCACATCCCTTACCGCCCTTTATCGTTGCCAATCCAAAAACTGGAGCTCACCATGCAAAAGACCCTTCTCATCACAGCCCTCGCTGCCGCGACCATCGCCACGAGCGCCCAGGCGGATACCACGGCTGTGCCAGATGGCTACAAACTCGAAAAAACCGTCATCCTCAGCCGTCACGGCATCCGCGCCCCGCTCATTGGCTACGGCAGCGCGCTGGCAGATGCCACCCCGCACACCTGGCCGACCTGGCAAGCTGAAGGTGGTCACCTCACCAAGCGCGGCGGCGAACTCGAAACCCGCATCGCCCACTACGTTCGCACCTGGCTCGACAACACCGGCCTGACCAGCAAAGACAGCTGTCCGACCAAAGACGACCTGCTCATCTATGCCAACAGCCTGCCGCGTACCATTGACACCGGTAAAAACTTCGTCAAGGGTGCCTTCCCCGACTGCGACCTGCCTGTGCGCAACCTCGAAGAAGTGGGCAAAATGGACAACACCTTCAACCCTATCGTGCGCAGCCCCGTCAATGACGCCTTCACCGCCAAGGCTGAAAAATCCATTGATGACATGCTCGGTGCGGGTGGCTTCGCAAACATCAACCAACGCCTTGCGAAAAATTACCAAATTCTCGAAAACGTGCTGGATTACGACCATTCCGCCACCTGCGAAAAAGAAAAACAGTGCGACCTCGACAAAATCAAAAACAGCCTGAGCTTCGCGCAGGACAAAGAACCCGGCACCAAAGGCCCGCTGCGTAACGGCACCGGCGCCGCCGACAGCTTCATCCTGCAATACTACGAAGGCTACCCGGAAGCGGACGTCGCCTGGGGCAAAATCAAGACCGCCGAAGAATGGCAGGCCATTGTGGATCTCAAAAACATCTACACTGATGTCCTCTTCACCTCGCCGGTGATTGCCAAAGAAGCCGCCTCGCCGCTGCTTGCCTTCATCCAGAACAGCTTTGCCGACCACGGCTACGACCACCCGCTTATCAAGGACGCGCAAAAAGCGCGCACCGTGCTGCTGGTTGGCCACGACTCTAACGTCGCCTCGCTGCTGGCACTGCTCAACACCGCGCCCTACCAACTGCCCGATCAGTACGAAAAAACGCCGATCAGCGGCAAAGTGCTGTTTGAACAATGGCGCGACAAAGACGGCAAGGCGCTGATGAAGATCGAGTACCTCTACCAAAGCACGCAACAACTGCGCGACGATAGCGTACTAGACGAGAAAAACCCGCCACAGCGCGTCACCCTGAAACTGGCCGACTGCCCGACGGACGCCAACGGCTACTGCCCGATGGACGACTTCAACCGCATCGCCAGCACCGCCCTCAAACCCTGAGGCGAAAAGCAAAAAATCCCCGCATCAGCGGGGATTCTTTATTGCTTGCCTTTCGTCCATGACCAAAACATCCCTCCTTCTCTAGCAGGGCTGCTCACAAACCCTGTGTTTATCCCGCTTGGCGGCTTTTGTGGTCGTATTTGTCTTTTACTCATTCCGTCGCTACGTGACACCTTCTCCCTTATGCGGGATAAACACTGGACCTCTTCGTACACAATAAAAAGCCGCCAAGCGGCGTAAATGCTGGCTTCGCCAAGCGGGATAAATGCCGGCCTCGCCAAGCGGCGTAATTACTGGGTCCGCCAAGCGGCGTAAATGCTGGGTTCGTCAAGCGGTGCAAATACTGGCCCCGCCAAGCGGTGCAAATACTGGGCCCGTCAAGCGGCATAAATGCTGGCCCCGCCAAGCGGCATAAATGCTGGCCCCGCCAAGCGGCGTAAATGCTGGGTTCGTCAAGCGGTGCAAATACTGGGCTCGTCAAGCGGCGTAAATACTGGCCCCGCCAAGCGGCGTAAATACTGGCCTCGCCAAGCGGCGTAATTACTGGGTCCGCCAAGCGGCGTAAATACTGGGCCCGCCAAGCGGTGCAAATACTGGGTTCTCCAAGCGGTGCCAATACTGGGCCTGCCAAGCGGTGCCAATACTGGGCCTGCCAAGCGGCGTAAATGCTGGCCTCGCCAAGCGGGATAAATGCCGGCCTCGCCAAGCGGCGTAAACACTGGGCTCGTCAAGCTGGGATTGCTTTTTGTCGTGTACAAAACACTGGACCTATAAAAATTCTCTGACTGATCTGATTATTCTTGCGTTCAACTCTCACGTATCCTCATTAAATTAACATCAAATTGTGATTATCTATCCATAGAGTTAAAATTGTGAGAACAAAATCGGTTTCCGCATTTTGTTATACCAATCCTTGGGTAAGGCGAGAAGGTGGCGCGCAAGGTCGTATGTTTAATACGGCTTGGCTTTCCCATAAAAATCATACAGCGATTTTTATGGGCTCCGCTCAGACGCGCCAACACTCTCCGCGTATTTTCGGGATTGGTATTACTTCCCAACCCACCCTGAGAGGTACTCATACATGACAATCGCGGTTGTAATCACCACACACGGTCATGCTGCCAAGGCCTTGCTGGCCACGGCGGAGATGATCATCGGCGCACAGGAAAACGTGCGCTGTGTGGATTTCGTCCCCGGAGAGAACGGCGAAGTGCTGGCGGGCAAAATTCGCGCCGCTGCCGCCGAACTCGATACGTCGCAAGGTCTCTTGCTGCTGGTTGATCTGTGGGGCGGTACGCCCTTCAATGCTTCCAGCGGCATCGCTCATGATGACGCAAACTGTGAAGTGATTACCGGCGTCAACGTGCCGATGCTCGTTTCCGTGCTGATGGAGCGCGAAGACGTGAATGATCTCAACGAACTCGCTGCCCTTGCCCTGCGTGAAGGGGCAGACGGCGTCAAGGCGCTGAAAACGCAGAAAGTGGCAACAGCTGCCCCTGCCGCAACAGCCGCCACTCCTGCTGCTGCGCCCGCTGCTGCCGATTTTGACGAGAACGATCCGGAAATCCAGCGTTTGCGCGCCGAAGCATCGGCAAAAGCCAACGACGGCCCGCATATGAAATTTGGCCTGTGGCGCATTGATGACCGCCTCATCCACGGTCAGGTGGCGACCCGCTGGACGAAAGAAACTGGCGTGAAGCGCATCATCGTCGTCAACGACCAGGTTGTGAAGGACAAAACCCGCTCCACCATGCTGAAACAGGCTGTGCCGCCAGGCGTTACCGCGCACGTCGTCAGCGTGGACAAAATGATGCGCGTCTATAACAACCCTGAATATGCAGACGACAAGGTCATGCTGCTTTTCACCAACCCGACGGATGCCCTGGAACTGGTACGCCGTGGCGTGACCATCCAGTCCATCAACATCGGCGGCATGGCCTACAAAGAAGGACGCACCATGCTCGACACCTCGGTTTCGGTTGACGCCAAAGACGTAGAAGCCTTCAAAGAGCTGGACAGCAAAGGCATTGAGCTGGAAGTGCGCAAAGTTGCTTCCGACAAAAAAGTGCCGGTGCTGACCCTCATCGCCGAAAAATACAAACTCTAACGGAGAAACCTCATGGAAATCTCAGCAGTACAAATCTTCTTCGTCTTCCTCGTCGGCTGCCTGTCCGGCATGGGTTCTATCCTTGACGAATTCCAGACGCACCGTCCGCTTATCGCCTGTACGCTGACCGGCCTCGCCCTCGGCGACATGACCAGCGGCATCCTGGTTGGCGGCACTCTGGAAATGATGGCGCTTGGCTGGATGAACATCGGCGCAGCTATCGCCCCGGACGCCGCGCTGGCCTCCATCATCTCCACCATCCTCGTCATTGCCGGCAAACAGCCAATGGGCACCGGTATCGCCCTTGCCATCCCGCTCGCCGCTGCTGGACAAGTGCTGACCATCCTTGTGCGCGCCATCACCGTCGGCTTCCAGCACGCCGCTGATAATGCCGTGAAAACCGGCAACCTCAGCACCATCACCTGGCTGCATCTCGGTGCGCTGATCCTGCAAGCGATGCGCGTCGCCATCCCGGCCGTCATCGTCGCCTCCACTGTTGGCACCAGCGTCGTCCACGACATGCTTAACGCTATTCCGGACGTGGTAACGGGCGGGCTGAATGTCGCCGGCGGCATCATCGTCGTCGTCGGTTACGCGATGGTGATCAACATGATGCGCGCGCCGCACCTGATGATGTTCTTCTTCGTCGGCTTCGTCGTCGCCGCCTTCACCAACTTCAACCTCGTCGCCCTGGGCGTCCTCGGCGTTGCGCTGGCCTACTTCTACATCCAGATGCACCCGAAATACCACAAAGGCAGCGGCAGCGCCGTCGCCGCCAGCAACGGCCGCAGCAAACTCGACGACCAACTCGACTAAGGAGAACCCCTCATGGAAACCACAACCAAAAAAATCCGCCTGACCAAAGGCGACCTCAACGCCTGCTTCATCCGCTCCAACCTGCTGCAAGGCTCCTGGAACTTCGAGCGCATGCAGGCGCTCGGCTACTGCTTCGGCATTGTCCCTGCCATCCGCCGCCTCTACCCCGAAGGCAGCCAGGAACGCAAGGATGCCATCAAGCGCCACTTGGAGTTCTACAACACCCAGCCCTTTGTCACTGCCCCTATCCTCGGCGTTAACCTCGCCATGGAAGAACAGCGGGCAAATGGTGCGCCGATTGACGACGCCGCCATTAATGGCATCAAGGTCGGTCTCATGGGCCCGCTCGCCGGCGTTGGTGACCCCATATTCTGGGGCACGGCGCGCCCCGTTTTCGCTGCCCTCGGCGCAGGTATCGCGCAAAGCGGCAGCCTGCTCGGCCCCATCCTCTTCTTCGTCCTCTTTAACGCCGTGCGCCTCTTCGTGCGCTACTGGGGCATCCAGTACGGCTAC
>CAURDG010000119.1:0-5404 GCA_963523555.1 uncultured Cardiobacterium sp. | reverse complement strand
TAATCATTCTCCTGTATGAAAAAATAAACATCTTAGCTATAAATACTGGGCCCGCGCCAAGCGGCGTAAATACTGGCTTCGCATCAAGCGGGATATAGCCGTTTCAAAAAGTTGGGGAATCCGTGCTTCCCATATACACCGTTTAGCCGCCGTTAATACTGATACGGTCTGCTGTTTTCACCACGGTCGCGTTCGGGAACTTCAATTACGTTGATATTTTTGCCTCCTTTCAGGGTCGCGAGGTAGGCAAGAGCAACGTCATGTTCCCATAAAGCGGCCTGACGCCAATGAGTTTCCGCAATAGCGGGGCCACTTTCCATGTTGGCAATGAGGGCGAGATGGTAGGCGGCATCGCCGCAAGTCTCCATATCAGGATGGTCAGTAGCCGCGCAATTATCGCGGTAGTTATTGAGCAGGTCGCGGGCGAGCGGAATGTCCTGCACTCTGCCACGCCCATAGTAAGCCGCGAGGCCGAGGTGGTATTGCGCAGCGCTGTCGTTGTACAGGAGGCCGCGTTGCCACCATTGCCGCGCCTTGGCGTAGTCGGGCGGGGTGTCGTTGGCGTAGAGGATGCCAACTTCGGTGTAGGCAAAGGTGTAGCCGTATTTTTGTACGGATTTTTTGTACCAGTCGAGGGCGCGCTCCTTGTTTTTGGCGATGCCGTAAGCACCATCGCGGTAAGCTTGCGCAATTTTTTTCAGCGCCTGCTCGTTGCCAAGATCGGCGGCAGCTTCCCACCACTTGCGCGCAGTGTCAGCATCGGCAGCAACGCCATCGCCCTGCTGGTAGAGGTTGCCCAACCAGTATTGACTGGGGGTGTGACCGCGCATGGCAGCCTGTTCAAGCCAGTAGTAGGTGAGGCGGTGTTCAGGGTCGGGAAGTTCGCCGTGATAGTAGATCTCGGCAAGGGTGCTTTGCGCGTCAGTATCGCCTTGTGCGGCAGCTTTCTCCAGCCAGTAGCGCGCTTTCTCCGGGTCGCGCGCGCCGCCTTTGCCGTCACGATAGAGGTTGCCCAGGTTGTATTGGGCGTAGGTGTCATGTTTGTCAGCCGCTTTTTGGTACCAATAGCGCGCCTGGGTGTAGTCCTGCGCCACGCCTTTGCCGCTGTCGTAAAGAGTGCCGAGGTTGTACTGGGCGACGGTGTCACCTTGCATGGCGGCTTGTTGCCACCAGTAGTGGGCGCGTTCGTAGTCCTTTTTGCGGTTTTCCCCTGTGTAGTATTCGCTACCGAGTTCGTATTGGGCGATGGGATCACCGGCTTCGGCTTCTTGTTCGAGGACGGTCTTGGTAGGTACTACGAATTCGCCATAGAGGGTAGTGGTATTTTCGGCCCCCACAGGGATGACAAACCCTGCAAGCGCGAAGGCGGTGATGCTGCGCTTCAGGGTCAGGGTGATAAGACAGGCCCTTGTAAGGATGGAAGTACTCATGGGGTTTCTGCAAGGGATGGCGTAATACCGCTGGCCACCGGCGTGGTTTCGAGGGTTCTTAATGCTTGCAGGGCGCGTTCTTGCCGCCAGTAAAGGCGGCTGTTGTTGTCTGCTGGCAGGATGGCCGGTGGGGTATCTGTGCATTTTTTCTGGTGTTGCAGGGTTTGCAGGATGAGGGCGGCGGGCAGGCCACCGTTTTGTGCGGCGCTTTGCGCGTAGTAGGCGCAGGCTTTGTTTTCATCGGCGGCTTCGCCCCAGTCGCCGCGCCGGTAGATTTGGCCGAGGATGAGAGCGGCGGTGCTGTCGCCTGCATCACTGGCGCGTTGCAGCCAGTCGAGCGCCTGTTTGTTGTCGGCAGCGACACCTTTGCCTGCGTGGTAGATGTCGAGGGCGAGGTGGCGCATGGCGGCAGCGTCTGCGGGTTGACCGGTCGCGGCTTTTTCCAGCCATTCGCGCGCCTGCTCGACGTTTTGCGCGCCACCTTTGCCGCTTAACCAGGCAAGGCCGAGGTTGCGCATGGCGCTGGTGCTGCCCCGCTCGGCAGCACGGTTGTATTTTTGCCGCGCCTGCGCGGGGTTCTGGTTGTCGGCGGCGAGGTTGCCCTGCCAGTCATAGGCGACAGGATGGTTTTGTTTGGCGGCTTTGGCGAACCATTTGGCAGCGTCACGCTGTTTGTCGCTGGCGATGCCGTAGTAGTCGAGGATGCCGAGGGCGGTTTGGGCATCAGCGTTATTCTGGGCGGCAGCTTTGGCGAACCATGTGCGCGCGGTGGGGTAGTCGCGGCGCAGGGCATATTCCTGGCCGAGGTGGTATTGGAAGACCGGGTCGTTATCTGTCTGCGCGGGGTCTTGGGCGGCAGGCGCCGGAGCGGTTTCTTGTGCCGATACGATAGCAGGCTCGGCTGACAGAACGGCTTCTTGCGTTGATGCCGCTGCGGGCTCGGCTGCCGGGGCCGTTTCTTGTGCTGATGTCGCTTCGGATTCGGCTGCCGGGGCAGTTTCTTCGGCTTCCGGGGCGGTTTCTTGCGTTGATGCCGCTGCGGCGTTATCCGGGGTTGTTGTGGTTTGTTCGGAGCTGTTGTCCTGGGCACAGGCAAGCGGGACAAGCAGGGCAAGGGTCAGGGCGAAGTATTTCATGATTGGGTGGTGGGTCGGAGGGCGTTGGCGATGCGCAGGGCATCACGGGTGGCCGCAATGTCGTGAGCGCGGATGATGGCTGCACCTTGCCAGGCGGCGAGGGCGGCGAGGCTGATGCTGCCGTAGAGGCGCGCATCAACGGGGGCACTATCAAGGTAGTGGCCGATGGTAGATTTACGCGAAACCCCGATGAGGACGGGATAGCGTTCGTGGCTAAAGCGGCGGCAATCGCGGATGAGCGCCATGTTTTGCGCCGGCGTTTTGCCGAAGCCGAAGCCGGGGTCGAGGATAAGGCGCTCAGCACTGATACCCGCGTCCAGACAGGCGGCGACGCGCGCTTGCAGGTAGGCATCAACTTCGCTGACGACATCGGCATAATCGGTGTGTTGTTGCATGGTGTCGGGCATGCCGCGCATGTGCATGAGGCAGATGGCAACGTGCGGGTAGCGGGCAAGCAGGGCGAGGGCTCCGTCGTCTTCGAGCCCGTGCACGTCGTTGATAAGGTCTACACCGAGTTCGAGCATGGCGGCCATGACGGCGGTTTTTTTGGTGTCTATCGAGATGGGGCACTGCCCATCGGCGACGAGTGCCCGCACGATGGGGGTGAGGCGGACGATTTCTTCTTCAGCCGGGACTTCTTGTGCGCCGGGTCGGGTAGATTCAGCGCCAATGTCGATGATGTCCGCGCCTTCAGCCCGCATTTGTCGCGCACGGGCGAGGGCAGTCGCAGGGTCCAGGTAACGGCCACCGTCAGAAAATGAATCGGGCGTGCAGTTCAGCACGCCCATAAGGTTGGTTCTACTCAGGTCCAGGGCGTAGCGGCCACAGCGCATCAGAGTTGCTCCGCCGGTTTGTCACCGCTGTCCAGGCTGTAGTCGTCGTGGTGCGGACGGGTTTTGTCGTCGCTGGAGCCGTCCCAGTCGGCGGGGTCGCGTACCGGACGCCGTGCCATCAGGTCATCGATTTGGCCTTCATCAATGGTTTCGTATTTGATGAGGGCAGCGGTCATACTGTGCAGGATATCCATGTTGTCTTTGAGGATTTTTTCGGCACGGGCATAGTTGTGGTCGATGATGTTGCGGATTTCAGTGTCAATAGTGTGTGCGGTTTCATCCGAGATGTTTTTATGCTGGGTGACACTGCGGCCGAGGAAGATTTCACCTTCTTCTTCACCGTAGGCGAGCGGGCCGAGTTTGTCGGACAGGCCCCAGCGGGTCACCATGTTGCGCGCGATAGCGGTGGCGCGCTCGATGTCGTTGGAAGCACCGGTCGAGACTTCGTCTTCGCCGTAGATGAGGGCTTCGGCGATGCGGCCGCCGTAGAGGGTAGCGATCTGGCTTTCCAGGCGGCGACGTGAGTAGCTGTAGCGGTCTTGTTCAGGCAGGAACATGGTGACGCCGAGGGCGCGGCCGCGCGGGATGATGGTGACTTTATAGACGGGATCGTGATCCGGCACTATACGACCAACGATGCAGTGCCCGGCTTCGTGGTAAGCGGTCATTTCTTTTTCTTTGTCAGACATGACCATGGAGCGGCGTTCGGCACCCATCATGATCTTGTCTTTGGCATCTTCCATATCTTGCATGGTGATTTTTTGGCGATTGCGCCGTGCGGCAAAGAGCGCTGCTTCGTTAACCAGGTTGGCGAGATCCGCGCCGGAAAAGCCGGGGGTACCGCGCGCGATGTCAAAGGGTTTGACGGCGTCGTCAAAGGGTTTTTTGCGCATGTGCACTTTGAGGATTTGTTCGCGGCCTTTAAGGTCGGGCAGGCCGACCACGACCTGGCGGTCGAAACGGCCGGGACGCAACAGCGCGGGATCAAGGACATCCGGGCGGTTGGTCGCGGCGATGACGATAACGCCTTCGTTGCCTTCGAAGCCGTCCATTTCCACGAGCAACTGGTTCAGGGTTTGTTCACGTTCGTCGTGTCCGCCACCGAGACCGGCGCCACGCTGGCGGCCGACGGCATCGATTTCGTCAATGAAGATGATGCACGGTGCTTTGGCTTTGGCTTCTTCAAACATGTCGCGTACACGCGAGGCACCAACACCGACGAACATTTCGACGAAGTCAGAACCGGAGATGGTGAAGAACGGCACTTTCGCTTCGCCGGCAATCGCACGGGCGAGCAGGGTTTTACCGGTGCCGGGCGGACCAACCATCAGCAGTCCGCGCGGGATTTGCCCGCCCAGGCGGCTGAATTTGCTGGGGTCACGCAGGAATTCGACCATTTCTTCCACGTCGGCCTTGGCTTCGTCCGCCCCGGCCACGTCGGCAAAGGTGACTTTGATTTTGTCTTCAGGAATGAGGCGGGCGCGGCTTTTGCCGAAGGAGAAGGCGCCGCCCTTGCCGCCGCCCTGCATCTGCCGGGTGGTGAACATGAACAGGCCGATGAGCAGCAGGATGGGCAAGAGGTTGACGAAGATACGGGTCAGCAGGCTTTCTTTTTCCAGCGGTTCGCTGCTGATGTTTACTTTGGCCGCGCGCAGGTCACCGACGAGGGCGCGGGTATCCGTCGCTTCAGGGTTGTTGGTGGTGTAACGCGTACCGCCACGGTCGGTGAAGGTGATGCGCGCGTTTTGCAGGTCAATCGATGCGCTTTGTACTTCGCCGTTATCAACGCGGTCGAGGAATTGCGAGTAGCTGACTTCGCGCGAGCCGCCGGTGGCGCCGAATTTGCCCATCTCGCCGACGAGCACCAAAAACAGCAGTATCAGTCCACCCCAGATAAGTAATGATTTCCGCATATCGTTCAAAATATTGTCCTCTCTCTAATTTTTGCGACCGAACCCGCGTGCCAGCAGGTAGGTTTCCTGACTGCGCGCGCGCGAGGCTTCGG
>CAURDG010000118.1:0-5494 GCA_963523555.1 uncultured Cardiobacterium sp. | reverse complement strand
GTGGTCGCAGCCTTCGGCGATTTTCAGGTAGGCGTAGTGGCGCGGGGTGAGTTTGAGGCCGGAGGAGGGGATGAGGTCGAGGTGCGGGTTGTAAGGCGGCTTGGGCAGGTGTTCGTGCACGGCGCTCATCACCGATTCGTAGGCTTGCGGGCCGGTGATGGCGAGCACGGAGGGATGCACGGCGCGGATTTTTTCCGGCTGCACGCCGAGGCAGCCGGTGACGATGACTTTGCCGTTTTCGCGGATGGCTTCGCCGATGGTCGCGAGCGATTCGGCCACGGCTTCGTTGATGAAGCCGCAGGTGTTGACGATAACGAGGTCGGCGTCGTCGTAGTTTTTGCTGATGGCGTAGCCGTCGGCGCTGATTTGCGTGAGGATGCGTTCGGAATCGACCAGCGCTTTCGGGCAGCCGAGGCTGACGAAGCCGATGGTGGGTTGGTGTGGGGCCTGGTTCATGATGATGGTGTCGTTGTAAAAAAAGGGCGGCGATTGTAGCGGTTTCGCCGCGAATCCCCTATCAAAAGTCGAAAACCCCGTGGTTGCCCCGCTTGCCGGGCGCTCCCACTATGCTACCGGAGCGGGTGTCAAGCGGGGCAACCGTGCGGTTAGCGGCTGCTGGCTATCACGGTGTAGCAACCTTCTTGCGCATCCAGTTGTGTCGGGATACCAGGGGTAAGGTAAGCCGCTTCACCGCCGCGCAGTTCCAGGCTGTGCTCGCTGGCGGTGACGCGCAGGCGTCCTTCCAGGTTGAGCAGGATGGTCGCTTCGGGATTGGCAAGCGGCAGGCTCATGCCGTCGCGCAGGCGGACGGTGCTCAGGGTATAGTCGTCCACCGGGGCCGAATAGGTATGGGGCGCGTGCTCGTAAGGCGCGGGCGGCAGAAGGATGGCAGGGTGAACCGGGTTGGCATCAACGATGCGCAGCAGTTCGTCAATGTCGATGTGTTTCGGGGTCAGTCCGGCGCGCAGGACGTTGTTGGAGGCAGCCATCAGTTCGATGTTCTGCCCGCGCAGGTAGGCGTGCGGCAGGCGGGCGCGCTGGAAGATGCCCTCGCCTTCTTTCATGTGGACGATGTTGAATAGGTAGAAGGAGAGCAGGCCGGGGTCGGGGCGTTCGGGATCAATACGCATGGCGCGCGTGACGTAATGCAGCCAGTAGTCGGGGTCGGTGGAGACGTCTTGCGGCGCGGGGCGGGCAAAGAGCGGATCGAGCCAGGCGGCAAGCGTCGCCGGGGGTGCCTGCATGATGCGGGTGTAGGCGTCGAGCAGGCCGTGCGCACTGATGAGCGCGGCCAGCGGGGCGAGGCTGGGGCGGCTGTCGATGCGGCGGTAGATGGTGTCGAGCGGGGCGAAACCGTGCAGCAGCCAGAAGTCGCCAAGGGCAATCATGCTTTCCGGCTTATGGTTGTCGTCGGGATAGTTGCGCGTCGCGGCGTCGCGGGCGATTCCCGCCGCTTCTTCACGCGCGTAGCCCGCTTCGGCCTGCGCCTTGTCAGGGTGGAGCTGGATGGAGAGCGGCAGGCGCACGTCGAGGATTTTTAGCAGAAACGGCAGGTGGTTGCCGAAGCGTTGCCGCGATTGGGCGCTGAGGGCGCGCGCGGGGTTTTCAGCTATCCAGGTGTCCAGCGGCAGTTGGCGGCCCTCCGCTTCGATGGTGGATGGTGCCTGCGGGTGGTCACCAAACCACAGTTCGGCGGCGGGTTTGTTGCCGGGTTCGCGCCGCAGCAGTTGCGGGATGTAGTCGTGGCCGCCCCAGGCGTAGGGCTGGATGGTGCCGTGCAAACGGTAAAGCATGGTGGGTCTCCGTGTGTGGGTGTGCCGCCATGCTACCCCTTTTGTGGCGCTGCGTCTCGCCGCCTTCAGGCCTCGTTTTCTCCGGCAACGGGCGGCGCGGCGCGGTTAAAGAGGTGTTGCAACGCTTCTTCGCCGGTGAAGAAGGCGGCGGCAGCTTCCAAATCTTCGATGCGGGCGACGGGGAGGACGACGGGTTGGCCGTTTTGCAGGGTAAGGGCAAGCACGCCGTCTTCGGAAAGCTGCATGGCGGCAATGGCGTCGTAAGACCAGTAGCGACCGCCGGCGGTGAAGCCGTCTTTTTTCAGGCGCCATTTCGGGTAACGCAGGCCATGGATGAGGACGAGCAGGAAGAAGCCGCCGAGGGCGAGGCTGTTCACGGTGTGGTGCACGTTGATTTCGTGATACAGCCCGGCGGCGACGATGAGGTTGAGGAAGACGGCATCAGCGACACGGCGGCGCAAGCGCACGGCGACTTGTGTCTTGCCGAAGCGGTTGGCCTGGACGTAGCTGTCGTAGATGAGGAAAACGGCAAAGGCAAGGTCGATGAGGCAGAGGGCGATGGTGGTGAACATGGCGGTTCCGTGGCAATGGGTGGGTATGGCGGCATCTTACAGGGTTTGCGTGATGAGGGCCGCCAAGCGGGATAAAATCTGGCTTCGCCAAGTTATCCCGTCCTTCCTATAATGTCGGCACACCCTTACCGGAAACCGCCATGAACTTCTTCGAGAGCCTCTTCGAGACCTTCCGCGAAGCCCCCGCCCTCACTCTCTGCACCGTTTTCTGTGCCGCCGCCATATTCCTCCTGCCGGATGAAGGACGCATTGCCCTGATGAAAAATCTCAGCGTCGGCGTCTTTGCCATCCCGATTGGTATCCATATCTGGCGAAGCAGCAGGCTCGATCACCTCGATGAAGGCTTCCCGCTCATCACCACCCTCATTTTTATAGTGGCCGGTTTTTATCTCGCCGTGCCGGCACTGATTGACTTGCACCGCCCGCGTATCACCGTCACTACTGAAGATTTCCATGTCAAAAACCGTCATTGCAGAAGATGGCACCACTGTTATGACACGGCCTACCGCCTCGTCCTGCCGGAAAAACAGGCTGAACTCGTCCTGGAAAAGAAGCGCGTCCGACCGCTACAAAGCGCTCACGAAATCCGCGTCGAATACTGGCCGAAAAGCGGCATCATCAACAAAATCGAGATTTTGCGGTGATACCCACGCCCATGCTGGCTGCAGATCCACATATTAAGCAGCCGTTCGGCGTACAATCCGGTTTCCCCCATCGGAGAATACTCATGAAACTCTACACCAGCACCACCTCCCCCTACGCCCGCATGGTCATGCTCGCCGCCCTCGCGCGCGGCATGGACGAACTGCAACTCGCCTATGTGGATCCGTGGACGACCCCGGCCGAACTCACCGCTATCAACCCGCTTTCGCAAGTACCGACACTCATTGCCGACAACGGCACCATCATCACCAACAGCCCGCTCATCCTCGACTACCTCTTCGACCACCCCTTCCGGGGCGCACAGCAAGCGGCGCTGGCGGGCTACGGCTACGAACTGCTTGACCAGGTCGTAAAAGCCTACTCGCTCGCCCGCTTCCAGCCGGAAAACACCCCGGCACACCCGCATATCGCGCGCGCCCGTGATGCGGTTGCGCGGGGCCTCACCCACTGCCCGCCGCTTGATCCGGCCAGTAATGAAGTCGCCACCCATGTCCTCGGCATGGCGCTCTCCTACGCTGAACTGCGCCACGGCGACCTCTACCGCGCCCATCTCAGCGCTGCCAACCAGCAAGCATTTGCCACTTACTGCGAACGCCCCAATGTGCGCGCTGTCGCCATTGCCCAACTGGAACAGCGTCCTGCCAGCATCGGCGAACTGCGCCGTGCAGTGCCATAAACCCCTACCGGAGACCCCCGATGAAACTCTACCTCAGCACCACCTCGCCCTACGCCCGCCTCGCCCTCATCGCGGCATTGCGCAGCGGCAAAAACGACCTGCAACTACAATTCGTCCTGCCCTGGGAAGATCCGGCAGCACTGCTCGCGGTCAACCCGTTCAGCCAAATCCCGGCGCTACACTGCGACGACGGCCACCTCATCACCGAAAGCCTCATCATCATGCAGTACCTGGATGACCGTGTCCTGCGCGGCGGCGGTACCTGCGCCCGCGCTGGCTGGGGCATCGCTGCCATTAACCAGACCGTGCGCGCCTTTGCCCTCAACATGCACCAGCCGCCGGGCAGCATCCCGCACCCGCACATCGCGCGCAGCCGCGCCGCCCTTGCCCGCGCCCTGCCGCTTGCACCACAGCTTGACGCGTCCAGCGAAGACTGGGGGCACATCATCCTCGGCGTGGCGCTGAACTACATCCGCATGCGCCAGCCGGATATCTATGATGCCCATATCACGCCGGACAACCGCCGCGCCGTGGACACCTTCCTGCAACGCGACTTCATGCAGAAAACCGACACCGCACAGCTGCAAAAACTGCCCGCCCGCGTTGCTGAGCTTTGATGGTGACTTTCTTGCCTGGCGAGAATCCAGTATTTATCCCGCTTGACGCCCTGCCCGGCAAACCCTAAGCAGGGCTGACAATCAGCGTATTTTCTAAATAATTGCAATGAAAGTGCTATAATCGCACAGCTTTCTAACCCACAAACCAGGAGATAAAACTCATGACAATCAAAGTCGCCATCAACGGATTCGGCCGTATCGGCCGCCTCGCTCTGCGCCAAATGGACAAAGCGAAAAACATCGAAGTCGTCGCCGTTAACGACCTTACTCCGGCCGACATGCTGCTGCACCTCTTCAAATATGACACCTCACAAGGTCGCTTCCACGGCACCGCCGAACTCAAAGGTGACAACCTCGTTGTCAACGGTAAAGAAATCAAAGTCTTCTCCAACCCAAACCCGGAAGAATTGCCCTGGGGCCAATTGGGTGTGGACGTCGTCCTCGAATGCACTGGCTTCTTCACCAGCAAAGACAAAGCCGAGAAACACATCCAGGCAGGCGCGAAAAAAGTCGTCATCTCCGCACCGGGCGGTAACGACATCAAAACCATCGTTTACAACGTCAACCACCAAATCCTCGACGGCACTGAAACCGTTATCTCCGGCGCATCCTGCACCACCAACTGCCTGGCGCCGATGGCCAAAGTCCTGCAAGACAAATTCGGCATCGTCGAAGGCCTGATGACCACCATCCACGCCTACACCGGCGACCAAATGACCCTCGACGCCCCGCACCGCAAAGGCGACAAACGCCGCGCCCGCGCTGCTGCTGCCAACATCGTGCCGAACAGCACCGGTGCCGCAAAAGCCATCGGTCTCGTTATCCCCGAACTGCAAGGCAAACTCGACGGTGCCGCACAACGCGTCCCTGTCACCACCGGTTCACTGACCGAACTCGTCACCGTGCTGGAGAAAAAAGTCAGCGCTGAAGAAATCAATGCTGCGATGAAAGCCGCTGCCAACGAATCCTTCGGCTACACCGAAGAAGAACTGGTTTCTTCCGACATCATCGGTATCGACTTCGGCTCGCTCTTTGACGGCACACAAACCAAAGTCATGACCGTCGGCGACAAGCAACTGGTGAAAACCGTCGCTTGGTATGACAACGAAATGAGCTACACCAACCAGCTCATCCGTACCTTGGCTTACTTCGCCAGCCTCATCAAGTAATCAC